>JAUIBJ010000381.1 GCA_030428025.1 Alphaproteobacteria bacterium | reverse complement strand
CCCGAAACCTTTCCGGTTACAACTCGGTCACCTGTCCGACGGCCAGAACCGCGCCGGTGGGCTGACCGGTGGGCGAGCCGCCCGGCGGCTCGTCGGAGATGGCCAGCGTCAGGCCGGCAACCTGCGCCCGCAGCCCGGCCGGCAGGGGAACATCGGCGCCCGACCCCTCGGGCAGAACGCCGAGCGAGACCGGGGCGCTGTCACCGGCGATGGCCCAAAGCTCCAGCGCGCGGCCGGGCGCCGCCTGGCCGGCAGTTCGGTTGACCTGAAGACGGCCGGCATCGCTGTCATAGACCGCGAGGATGCGCAGCGACTGATCCTCGGCGGCGATCTCGGAGACATAGAGCGGCCCGCGCGCCACCGGCTCGGCCGGCTGAGGCACCTGCAGCGACTGCCAGGCCAGGAATGCCGCAAGCCCCAGCGAGGCGAAGGAGACAGCCTGCCAGAGACCGAGCCTTTCCAGGATGGAGCGCGGCTTTTCCTCAGCCCCGAAAAGCCTTTCCGTCAGTCCGGCCTTGACGGATCTGTGCGGCACGACCTCGGCCACCTCGTCATCCATGCCCGACAGGCGTGACGCCCAGCCGGCCACGGCGGCCATCAGGCCGCGATCGGTCAAGAGCCGGCTCTCGAAATCCTGCTCCTCGCCGGGCTTGAGCAGACGCAGAACGTATTCGGCGGCAAGAAGGCTGTCATCGTCGCCGATGGCGGTGTCTGTTGCGGTCATTGTTCCATGCACTCCCTCAGGCTGATCAGGCTACGGCGCAGCCAGGTGCGGACGGTGTTGAGCGGCACGCTGAATTTCTCGGCCAACTCGGCATAGGTGAGCCCTTCGAGATAGGCGCCACGTACGGCCTTGTCCTTCGGCTCTTCCAGCTGCGACAGACAGATGCCGATCCGGCCTGCTTCGCACCCGGCCACGGCCGCCTGCTCCGGGGTGGGCCCGGAAGAGGGCAGCACCTCGCTCAGATCCTCGATATCGTCGGTGTCGCGGGTCACGCGCAGCCGGTCGATGGCGGTATTGCGCGCAATGGTGATCATCCAGCTCATCGGATTCACCCCACCCGCAGCATAACGGTCGGCATAGCGCCAGATCTTCATGTAACTTTCCTGCAAGACGTCCTCCGCTGCGGCTCTGTTCTTGAGGACACGAAGGCAGACGCCGAAAAGTTTCGCGCTGGTCGCATCGTAGAGGCCGGAAAACGCCTGTCGGTCTCCAAGAGAGACCCGGGCGATCATCGCCTCGATATCTTCCGTCGTGGTCATGGGCCTGTCCTTTCCGGTTGCGCCACCCGCGGGGGCAGTGGCGCCGAAACTCCGTCTGCCGGGAAAGCCTGCCCGGCGCCCGTATCGTGCATTCGGCGCGGTTGCGCGGTGCGAGCACGATCTTCTGGTTATGTTTTATTATTAGATTTCTATTAGTTAGCCATTTCGAGGTCAAAAAGGTACATTTTTCTGAAACTTTTTGAACCAGCGCATCGTCCTGCCGGATAGGGGGCACGAAAAAGACAAGGAATGACCGATGTTGACGATGATCACCACGTTTCGGACACGCAAGCCCCAGGGCGATATCCACATGGCCCGCCGCGCCCCGCAAAACCGGGCGAAGGTGACCCGCGGCGAGATTTCGGCGCTCTTCGCCGAAGAGCTTGGTTACTGAGCCCCTGCCCCTGCCCCTCTCGATACCCTTTAAAAGACAGGAGAATGATCATGACCCTTCTCGACAAAGCCCGCCAGAACCGTCTCAAGGCCCTGCAGGGGCTGGAAGCCCGCAAGCGCAACATCTTCGCCGGCGATCCGCGCCGCCCCGACCGCCCGGCGGTTTTCAGCACCTGTCGCGCCGCCTGAGGGCTAGCCCTGCGGCAGCGCGTCGCGGCGGATCATCGTGCGCAGCGCAAAGCTCGACCGCATCGAGCGGATGTTGGGCGTCTGCATCAGCCCGTCCTCGAGAAAGCGGTCGAAGCCGCCCAGATCGGCCGCCACCACCCGCAGCAGCACGTCGCGCGTGCCGGTCATCAGATAGCATTCCATCACCTCGTCGAACCGTCTCAGCGCCCTCTCGAAGGCGGCGATGGCGTCGCGCGACTGTTTTTCCAGTTCGACGAAGATGAAGATGTTGAGCGGCAGCCCCAGTTTTTCCTGGTCGATCCGTGCGGAGTAACCGGTGATGATGCCGTCGCGTTCCAGCCGGGCGATGCGGCGCGCAAGCGGCGTGGGCGACAGACCCACGCGGTCTGACAATTCGGCCAGTTTCTGGCGTCCGTCGCGTTGCAGGGCGGCGATGATCTGGCGGTCGGTTCTGTCCATTTTCTCCAACTTTTCCGTGATCCTTGGGGAATTTCGCCAATCATAACCCTATCTGAGGTCATATTCGCCGATTTTTTGCGCATTGCCGACGCTAACATGCGCCAAAGAGGAGGAAACGCCCCCATGACCCAGCCCGTGCTCACCCGCCTGACTTCCACCACCCATGAAGAGGTTTACCGCGTCGAGGAGGCCGAAAGCGGGCTGCACGGTTTCATCGCGCTGCATTCCACCGTCCGCGGCCCGGCCGCCGGGGGCCTGCGGATGCGGGTCTATGGCAGCGAGGCGGCCGCGCTCGACGACGTGCTGAACCTCTCGCGCGGGATGAGCTACAAGAACGCCGCGGCGGGCCTGCCGCTGGGCGGCGGCAAGGCGGTGATCATGGGCGATCCGACCACGGCCAAGACGCCGGCGCTGTTGCGTGCAATGGGCCGGGCGGTGGAGGCGCTGGCGGGCCGCTACTGGACCGCCGAGGACATGGGCATGGCGCCCGAGGACATGGCCGAGATCGCCCGCGTCACCCGATTCGTGGCCGGCCGCGACGAGGGCCGGCATGCCAGCGGGGATCCCTCGCCGGTAACGGCGCGCGGCGTTCTGGGCGCGATCAAGGTGGGCGCGGCGCGGGTTTACGGCAGCCGCGACCTGACCGGGAAAACCGTTGCGGTTCAGGGGTTGGGCCATGTGGGCTGGCACCTCTGCCGGATGCTGCATGACGAGGGCGCGAAGCTGATCGTGGCCGACATGAACCCCGCACGCGCCGCCACCACCGCACAGGAATTCGGTGCGCAGGTGGCCGACCCCGCGGCCGTCCATGCCGCCGAGGCCGACATTTTCGCCCCCTGCGCCATCGGTGGCATCCTCAATGCCCGCACGATCCCGCAGATTCGCGCGAAGATGGTGGCGGGCGCGGCCAACAACCAGCTGGCGTCCGAGGCCGATGCCGATCGGCTGCACGCCCGCGGCATCCTCTATCTGCCCGATTACGTGGCGAATGGCGGCGGCATCGTCAACGTGGCCGCGGAAATCCTGCATGTGGAAAGCCCCGCCCCCTGGGTTGCCGAAAAGCTGGCGGCGCTGGAAACGACGATGGAGCGGATTCTCGCCCGCGCGGAGGGCGAGGGGACCAGCCCCGCGCATCTGGCCGACCGGATTGTCGAGGGGCAGATGCTGAGGCAGGCCGGCTGAGACCGGCGCCCGGGCTTGTGCGAGGGCGGACGGAGCATTACCTTCCTTCTATCCCTTGGAAGGAGGCTCCGATGCGCCCTGTTGCCCCCCTGCTTGCCCTGCTCCTGGGCCTGACCGCCGCGCAGGCTGCCTCGCCCGTCAAGCTGGGTCCTCACCCGGTGCTGGGCGGCGGGGAGTACTCCACCGGCGGCGGCGTCACCGTGGCGGTGGAACTGCGCAACTTCGGCGGAAAGACCGGCCTTTGCGGCGTCTGGGCCGAAAGCGAGCGGCTCACGGCCTATGTCCGGCACAAGGGCGGCAAGGTGCTGGCCAAGGGATCCATCGCACTGGCGGGCCAAGTGCTGACCTACGATCTGGGCTTTCTCAACCAGGTCGCGCCGGCGCCGAGCTATGCCGGTGCGCCGGCAGGATGCGTCCGGCTCGACCGGCCGTGGCGGGCCGGGGATGACAACCGCCGGCTCGAGGTGCGCCTGCCCCGGCAGGAAATGCAGTTCGGCCGCAGCGGCCGGCAGGGCGGCGGGCTGCGGATCACCTTCGGCCCGTCGGAAAGCGCCAACCCCGCGCTTCTGTCGGGTTCGGTCCTGCCCAGCGAATGGACCGGGACGGGCTCGGCCTCGGGCAGTCTGGACTGACGCGGGGGCGCCATCTTGCCGATTGATCCCCGGCGCATTTTGCGCGATGATCGGCCAAATACATGACCCGCGACGGGAAAGAGGCGCGGGCAGAGACGGGCAAGAACGGTCGATGAAACGGGCATTCCTTCTGGGCATGGCATGGGTATTGGCGGGCTGTGGCGGATCTCCGCCTTCCCCGAAGGCAGTAACCGTGATGCGTAGCGCGCCGGTGGCCTTCGGGCCGATCAGCAAGGCCTGCCTGCAATCCGACCGCAAGGGCCGCTCGCGCGAGTTGTGCG
>JAUIBJ010000380.1 GCA_030428025.1 Alphaproteobacteria bacterium | reverse complement strand
GGAGCTTTGCCCGCCGGTCTTTCATGACCCGACGGGGGAAAGGCTGCGGTCCTGATGGGGTATGACGCGATAATTACACGCCTGCCCTTGCGCGCGCTTTTCGACCTGAAAGGCAAAAGGGACGTGTTGCGCAATTGGTGCGGTGACACATTGCCGCCCTTTCCCGATCACCCGAACCGGCTGACGGAGGCGCATGGGCGCCAGCTTGTGCATACCGGCCCCGGTTGCTGGATTCTGATGGCGTCCTTGGCGGTGGAGCAGGCGCTGACCGCCGCGCTGCGCCCCGATGAGGCGCCCGGCGACCTGTCCGTTGTGCCGATCTCCGACATGCTGACCTTCTTTGCCGTGACCGGGCCAGAGGCAAGCGATGTCATGGCGGTGGCGACCCCGCTGGACCTGCATCCGAGGGTCTTCCCCCCCGATGGGGCAAGCTGGACCGAGGCGTTCGGCATCCGCGCGCTGATCCGGCGGATCGCGGGGGGATACGAGATGGCGGTGGAGCGCAGCTATGCCGATTGGTTCGAGGAGGCGCTTGTGCGGACAACAGCATGACCCGAAGGGCGTTCCTTCGAAAATTCAGCAAACCTGCCGGAAAATCAGTGTTTGCGGCGGGCTTTCGACTGGCCCTTGGCGCGGTGGCCGTGATTGACTGCCACAAGAGAACCCTGACAGGAGCGCAAGGCGACACATGACCGCCCGCATCGACATGCATGCCCATTTCTACGGCGGCGGGCTGGCCGAAATGCTGCACGCGCGCAGCGCACGGCCCTATCTCCGCCACCGGCGCGATGGCACCCAGGGCATGATTGCCATGAACGGTGAGTTTCCCTTCAAACCGGACTATTTCGACATCAATGTGGGCCTTGCGCAGATGGACCGGCTGGGCCTGACCCACCGCATGCTGACCTTTCCCGGCGCACTTGGGGTGGACGTTCTGCCCGCCGATGAGGTTGCCCCGGCGATCAGTGCCTTCAACACCCACCTTGCCGAGTTGCACGCGACGACGGGCGGGCGCATCTTCGGCCTTGCCGGGCTGCCGCTTGCCGATACCGGTCTCTCGGTGGCCGAAGTCCGCCGTGTGCGTCGCGACCTCTGCCTGCCCGGCATCATCCTGCCGTCGAACTATTTCAACTCTGTCGCCGAGGCCAAGGCGCTCGCCCCGATCCTCGCCGCCGCGAACGAGAACGGCTGCCATATCATGCTGCATCCCGGTCTGAAGGCGGGGGAGGAGCCGCCGCCACCCCCGGCCGATCACATGCAATACCGCACCTCTGCCGTAGCCCTGCAGGCCCAGATCGCCCAGAACGTGCTGACGCTGATCCTTTCCGACATACAGGAGGTCTGGCCCCGCCTGTCGTTCCAGATCGTCAATCTCGGCGGCACCATTCCCTTCATCTTCGAACGCATGGAGGCGATCGCCCGGCACCGCACTCCCGACGATCCGTTCCCGACATCGAAGCTGCGCAACCTCTGGTACGATTGCGCCTCGCTCGGGCCCCGGGCGCTGGAAGCCGCCGTCAGCCTTTATGGCGCCGACCGCATCTTCCTTGGCTCCGACTATCCGATCTTCCACGACAATCCCTGTGACCGCGCGCTGGCCCCCGCGCAGATCAGCGACGCCGACAAGGAGAAGATTGCCGGGACGAATGCACGCGCCCTTCTGGAACGCCTGGCGCAGGGGGCGTGACATGGCTGTGGGGACCGGGCAATGACCGATGACAAGACGGGCGGCGTGGCCGATACCGGGGAACAGATCGTCTCGTTCCAGAACCCGATGGGCATCGGCGGGGCGGTGGCGCTCGCCCTCAGACGGCAGCGTGTCGCGGCGGGGCTTGCCATCCGTGACCTCGGCCGGGCCTCGGGCGTCTCCTCCGCCATGATCTCGCGCATCGAAAACGCCCAGGTCTCGCCCTCGCTCTCGACCCTGGAGGCTTTGGCGCGGGCGCTTTCCGTGCCGGTGATCTCACTCTTCCAGCACACGGTCCAGACCGCCGATATCCATTTCGTGAAGGCCGGCGAAGGCCTTGCCGCGAAACGCTTCGCCCCCGATCATGTCCACGATTACCGCCTGCTGGCGCAATTCACCGACAACGCGCTGGCCTTCTCGGCCGCCCGCGTCACCCTGCGCCGCGCGGATGACGGCACCCATCCAGTCTATTTCAGCACCGGCTATGTCTTCCTGACCGTGATCGAGGGGAGATGCACCTATTCCTGCGGCGGGACGGCGTTCGAGATGGCGCCGGGCGACAGTCTCAGCTTCAACGCCCAGTTGCGTCATGGCGTGGCATCGGTGGGAACCGAAGCCGTGACCTTCGTGACCGTGGCGGCGAAGCCAACGTGACCGGGCTTATCGACCGGCGGGGTACAGTGAAAGCGAAGGGGTCGGTCGTGCCGCGGTAAATCGGTGGCCGCATCGATGACATCGCGGTCATAGTGCAGACCGCCAGCCACCTGTCTGGCCCGGCGTTCACGCCGGGCCGCGCCCGACCCTCCCCCCGGGAGGGCGCCCCATGCCGCTGCAAACAGAACAGACCCTTCGGTACCGGGACATGATTGAGCAGACCTGGCGCCTCGAGCGCCCACCCAGGGTCGGGCGCGGCCCTCCGCACAGACCTTCAAAATCCGCAAAGTCCGCGTAACCGACGGTAGGCAGCTGTCATTCTGGTTTACTATGCCGCGCCGCCCACAGATCCGGCCGCCGCTCGCGCGTCAGCCGTTCCGCTTCGGTCCGCCGCCATTTCTCGATCTCGCCGTGATGGCCGGACATGAGGACGGGCGGGATCTCCCGCCCCTCCCAGAGTGCCGGTCGTGTATATTGCGGGTGCTCCAGAAGCCCGTGGGAATGGCTTTCCTCCTCGGCCGAGGCGGCATTGCCAAGGACGCCGGGCAGAAGCCGCACCACCGCATCAAGCATCGCCTGCGCCGCGATCTCGCCCCCCGTGAGGACGAAATCGCCAAGGCTGACCTCTTCGACCGCGTAGTGGTCAAGAACGCGCTGGTCGACACCCTCGAACCGGCCGGCGAGCAGGGTGATGCCCTGCGTTTGCGACCAGCGGCGGGCCATGGCCTGATCGAAGGGCCTGCCCCGGGGGGAGAGGTAGATCACCGGCCATTTCGCGCGGTCGGGAGGTGTGCCGATGGCAGCCTGATCGAAGGCCGCACCCACGACATCGGCGCGCAGGACCATGCCCGCGCCGCCGCCTGCGGGCGTATCATCGACATTGCGGTGTTTGCCGATGCCGAAGGGGCGAAGCGGGATCGTCTCCAGATGCCAGAGCCCTTCCGCCAGCGCCTTGCCGGTCAGGCTGAGGCCGAGGGTGCCGGGAAAGGCCTCGGGGAAGAGGGTGATGATGCGGGCGGTCCAGGCGCCCTTCAGGCGTGGAGTTTCCGCCATCAGGTCGCGGGGCTTGAGCGAGGCCGAGACGGAAAGCCGCCCGTGGGATTTGGGTTTCTCCTCGCCAGTCACTCCGTCTCCTCCGGCGGGTCGGCGATGATGCGGCCTGCCGTCAGATCGACCGTCGGGACGACGGCGCGGGTGAAGGGCAGGAGGAGCGCGGTCCTGCGGCCGGGCGCAAAGATTTCAAGGATATCGCCCGCGCCATGATTGTGGACGGCCTTGACGGTGCCGAGTTTCGTACCGCCTGTGTCGAAGACTTCGAGCCCGATAAGGTCGGCATGGTAGAATTCGTCATCAGGCAGATTGGGCAGCATCGACCGTTCTGCGTAAAGTTCGACCCCGCGAAGCGCGTCGGCCTCTTCCTTCGTCGCGACGCCTGAAAGCCGTGCGGCAAAGCCGTTGTTGATGGTGCGGGTGATGCGGATTGTGAAGCTGCGCTTGCCGTCCTCGGTCCAGAGGGGCGCATAGGCGGCAATCGCCTCGGGCTGGGCGCAATAGCTTTTCAGCCGCACCTCGCCTTTTACACCGAAGGCGCCGCCAATGGCGCCGACGCAGATGCGGTCAGTTGCCATCCGTTCCCTCCGGGCATTCGGCCGCCACCTGAGTGGCGGCCGGTTTCGGGACCAGAATGCGATCGGTCTTCATGCCCAGCCAGAACGACCCCGCACACAGCGTGAGGGTGATGATCCGACGCAGGAAGAAGCCGATCAGCATGTCTTTTCAGCGCCTTATTCGGACGCTGCTTCGTCGGCGGCAGCCTCTTCGGCCGGGGCTTCGGCGGGGGCGGCAGCAGCCTCGCTGGCCTTCGCGGATTTCGCGGCCTTCTCCTCGGCGCGCTTCTTGGCCTTGTCGCCCGGCTCGGCCTTCTTCATGTTGGCGCGGGTGGCTTTTTCCTTGACCCCGGCTGCTTCGAGCATGCGCGCGATGCGGTCGGTCGGCTGGGCGCCTTTGGACAGCCAGTGCTGCACGCGCTCCATGTCCATCTTCACCCGGTCTTCCGAGTCCTTCGGCA
>JAUIBJ010000379.1 GCA_030428025.1 Alphaproteobacteria bacterium | reverse complement strand
GAAGAACCGGTCGCCGCGCCATGTCCAGAAGAACAGCATCGACCGGCCGGCCGAGGAGAACATCACCCGGCCCGCCCGTCCGATGAGGTTCTCGTACGGCACGAATCCCACCCCGCCGGCGGCCAGCGGCACGCGGCTGTCGGTGGAATTGTCACGGTTGTCACCCATGAAGAAATAATGTCCCTCGGGCACGGTATAGACACCGGTATTGTCGGTCGACTGGCGCGAGATGTTGAGAATGTGATGCCGCCGCCCGTTGGGCAGCGTCTCGATCTGGCGCGACTTTTCGCAATCCGCGCCCATCCCAACCGGGCTGTTCTCGCAGCGGGGGGTCACCTGAAGCGGGCCCTGACGTTCCTTCAGCTCTGTGAAGGTGCCGGCATCCTCCAGTTCCACCGCCTCGCCGTTGATATGCAGCACGCCTTCCTTCATCTGGATCCGGTCGCCCGGCAGACCGATCACACGTTTGATGAAGTCGGTACCATGCACCGGGTGGCGGAATACGATGATGTCGCCGCGCTCGGGTTCGCTGCCGAAGAGGCGGGTATTGTCGCGGTCGAGAAAGCCGCAGATGTCCTGCGCGTCGATATTGACCCCGAACCGGGCCAGCCGGACGTTCGGACAGGAGGCGTAGGAATAGCCATAGGCCATCTTGTTGACGAAGAGGAAATCGCCGATCAGCAGCGTATCCTTCATCGAGCCGGACGGTATCCAGAAGGGCTGAAAAAAGATGGTGCGGAAGATGCCCGCGATGACCAGCGCCCAGAAGACCGTCTTGACAGTCTCCCAGATTGCGCCCGATGACTTGCCTTCGCTGGCCATTATGCCTGCCTCCGCGCCCCGGATCTGTGTGAATTGGGTTCCGGCGCTTCATGAGGGGCCGGGGCCGGGGTGTCAAGTCACGCCTTGGCGGCATCGTCCAAACGCCGCGCCTCGATCACGACAAAAGCCTGGGCCCAAGGGTAATCGTCGGTCAGCGTAACGTGGATGATGGCCTCGTGGCCTTCGGGCGTCATCGCCGCCAGCCGGTCGGCGGCCCATCCGGTAACATGCATGACAGGCTGGCCAGTGCCGAGATTGCTGACCGCCATGTCCTTCCAGGAGATGCCCATCCGCAGGCCGGTGCCCAGCGCCTTGGAACAGGCCTCCTTCGCCGCCCAGCGTTTGGCATAGGTGCCGGCCGTGTCGGCGCGGCGTTCGGCCTTGCGCTGCTCGACCTCGGTGAAGACGCGGTTGCGGAACCTGTCACCGAACCGCTCCAGCGTGCCGGCGATCCGGTCGATATTCGCAAGGTCGGTGCCGATGCCGAGGATCATGCCGCGCTCCGTCAGGCCGAGAACAGGGGGAAACTTACGCCCAAAGCCCAAGCCAACGCCAGCCCCAGCCCCAGCCCCGCCGAAACCGCCCCGCTCGCCTTGGCCGTGGCCCGGCCCATCACCCCGAAGGTCAGGTAAAAGAGCACGATCACCGGCGCGATCATCATGAGGAAGAAAAGCCCCTCGTAATCCAGCGCCACCGCCAGCCCCAGAGACCCCAGAAAGACCAGCCGAGCCACCACCCGCTGCCACAATGGGGCCCCCATGGCCAGCCAGCTGTCGGCCAGCATGAACGGAATCGCGCCAACGCACAGCACCGCGATGATCCCCAACCGTCCGGATGTCGGCCAGAAATTCGCCCCGTACCGGTCCAGCGCCAGCCCGAAGACCAGAATCGCCCACCCCGCCAGCAACCCCGCCGCCAGTGGCGCAGGCCGCGCGGGCCAGCCCTTCAACCAGACCAGAAGCGCGCCCTGGATGACACCGTAAAGCGCCAGATGCACCATCAGGTAATTGGCCACCAGCACCGGCAGCACAGTCACCTGAAGCGCCACCGCCACCACCGGCGCCACAACCGCCGGCCCCAGAGTCACGATCGCAAGCCCACCCGCGCGCAGGCGTCCGCCTTCCGTCACCTGGCGCTTCGCCAGCCCTGCCACGGGCACGAACAGCACCGTGATCGCCGCCAGAAGCGCAAGAAGCGCCCAGCCGGTCGGTGGCACCGCCCCGTCCGTCTCGATCTCGTAATACCCGTTCAGCCAGTCGAGAGCCGCCGCCCGCCCCACCCGCGAATGCAGGATCGCCACATGCTCCGCCGCCGGGGCCAGCATCGCCTTGCGCCGCACCCCGCCCCCGGTCACAGTCTCGCCCATCCGCACATCCGGCTCCACCATCCGAAGCGCGTCGCGGGCAAACCCGGTGAGCCCCGGCTCCCACGCCCCGGTAATGAGCAGCATGTCCTCCGGATGATCCGCCGTGATCGCCTTGGAAAAGGCCGAAAGCAGCACGACCGGTCCGGTGCCTTCCGCCTCCGCCGCCACCCGAACAAGGATATCGGTCGCCATCGAATGGCCCAGCAGCGCCACGGGCATATCTCCCTGCCTTGCCGCGCCGATCACCTCCTGCACCTGCGCCATCAACAGCCGGGTCGTCCCGTCGATCGCGCCAACGTCGCCTCGCATCGGCTGCGGATGCCGCCCGTGCCCTTCGAAATCGAAGGTGTAAACGGTGTACCCTGCCTGCGCGAGCGTCAGCGCGTAGCCCTGCATCATCTGCCGCGAGCCCGCGAAACCGTGGGCGATCACCACCGGCGGCCCGCCGCTGCCGTCAGTCATCCGCGTCACCGGCGTCGGTCCCACGCGCAGATCGGTGATGTCGATCCCCGCCCGCGCCCCTTCCAGCACCCAGACGGCCCAGACCGCCAGCACCAGCGCCGCCAGCGTCATGGCCGTACGCAGCCGCCTCATGGCCGCAGCGCCGCTCCGATGGCCCCGGTGGCCTGGTTGAGGGTGAAGCTCAGGCGGCTGGGCTGCACGGCCTCACCGTCGAAGACCTGCACCGGCAGGGTGAAGACAAGCCCCACCGCCGGGTCGTAGCTGGCCTGAAGGCTCTCGAACACGACCCCGGCAAAGCCGATGTTCGGGCGCATTCCCAGCGTCCGGCACTGCCGGTTGCCCAATTCGTCATAGGGCGGCGATAGGATCAGGATGTGATAGGCGCCCGACGCCGGCTCGACCGTGTCGAGAAGCGCCAGGCGCACGTCACCATTGGCGAAGGTCCGGGTGTGCGCCTCCCACGGCTCGACGATATTGTCGGCCCGTGCCGGCCAGTCGCAGGGCAGCACCTCCTGTGCGGCGGCGGGGGAAACGGCGGCGAGGCCCGCCAGAAGAAGGGCTGCGGGTTTCATGCGGCGGGCCTCCTGCTCCCTCTTCATTCGATCTCTCCGCGCCCGCGCATCAGGCTGAGCTGATTGCCTGCCGCGATGCTCAGGAAAAAGCGGTTGCACAGCAGATACCCGCCGGCATAGAGGCCCAGCAGGATGAGGAACTGCTTCGACAGGACCGGAGCGATGGCGAGACGGGCGAACTCGGGCAGGGCAGCCCCCCCGCCATAGGCCAGCGCGACATTGAGAGCGGTCGCGACCAGCATCGCGACCCATGCAAAGTTCCAGGCCTCGCGGCTTGACGGCTTGCGCTTTGTCCTGCGGGCGAATTGCTGGCCCTCGATCACCGCAGCGATCATCGCCGGCACCATCAGCTGCGCCGAGGAGCCCAGGGTCGAGTCCATCCGCGCATTGAGGAACCCGACCAGCAGCCCCACCCCCACCGCCACGGCCAGGAAGACGAGCGCATAACGGATGAGGATCGTGACACTCATTCGGCCGGCCGTGCGCTTTCATCGCGGGCGTCGTCCATCAGCCGGCGCATCTCGCGGATCGCCGGCTCCAGCCCGCGGAAAATCGCCTCGCCGATGATGAAATGGCCGATATTCAACTCCATCACCTCGGGAAAGGCCGCCACCGGCTGCACCGTCTCGTAGGTCAGCCCGTGGCCGGCGTGCACCTCGAGCCCGAGGGAGTGGGCATAGGCCGACATCTCGCGCAGGGCGCGCAACTCCCGGTCGCGTGCGTCGAGACGGCCTTCGGCATGGGCATCGCAATAGGCACCCGTATGCAGTTCGATCACCTCGGCGCCGATACGGTGGGCCGCGTCGATCTGGCGGCGGTCGGCCGCGATGAAGATCGACACCCGGCAGCCCGCCTCGCGCAGGGGCGCGATGAAATGGGCCAGCCGGTTTTCCTCGCGCGCCACTTCCAGACCGCCCTCGGTGGTCCGTTCCTCGCGCTTTTCGGGCACAAGGCAGACGGCATGCGGCTTGTGGCGCAGGGCGATGGCCTGCATTTCCTCGGTCGCCGCCATCTCGAAATTGAGCGGCACCGACAATGCCTCTATCAACCCGTCGATATCGCGGTCGGAGATGTGGCGGCGGTCCTCGCGCAGATGCGCGGTGATCCCGTCGGCACCGGCCTGTTCGGCCAGTCGCGCGGCGCGCAGCGGATCGGGATAGTCGCCGCCGCGCGCGTTGCGCACCGTGGCCACATGGT
>JAUIBJ010000378.1 GCA_030428025.1 Alphaproteobacteria bacterium | reverse complement strand
GACATGCTCCGGGTGGAAAAGCTTGCGGCTGACGCCGGAGAGAAAGTCCAGTTCAACGAGATTCTGATGCTGGGCGGCGACAGCCCGGTCATCGGCACGCCCTTTGTCGACGGCGCGGCCGTGCAGGCCGAGGTGGTCGACCAGATCAAGGGCGACAAGGTGACCCACTTCGTCAAGCGCCGCCGCAAGCACGGCTCGCAACGCACGAAGGGCCACCGCCAGCAGCTTACCCTGCTGCGCGTCACCGAGATCCTCGAAAAGGGCGGTGACACATCGGGCGTGAAGGCCGCAATGGGCGCGGGCTCGGTGGCCGCGGTCGCCGCTGCTGCAACCGAGGCGAAGAAACCGGCCAAGGCCGCTGCGAAGAAGGCCGAATCCAAGGCCGAACAGCCTGATGACAGCGCCTCCGACGACCTCAAGCAGCTGTCGGGCGTGGGCCCGGCGCTGCAGAAGAAATTGAACGAGGCCGGCGTGACCAGCTTCGCCCAGATCGCCGCCTGGACCGAGGCGGATATCGCCGAGTTCGACGAGAAACTGTCGTTCAAGGGCCGGATCGAGCGCGAAGGCTGGGTCGACCAGGCCAAGGAACTGGCCAAGGGCTAAAGGAGAGACGAGATGGCACATAAGAAAGCAGGCGGTTCGTCCCGCAACGGCCGCGACTCTGCCGGTCGCCGGCTGGGCGTGAAGAAATACGGCGGCGAGGCCGTGATTCCCGGCAACATCATCGTGCGCCAGCGCGGCAACAAGTTCTGGCCGGGCGACGGTGTGGGCCAGGGCAAGGACCATACGCTCTTTGCCACCGTGGAAGGGGCCGTCTCCTTCCGCAAGGGGCTCAAGGGCCGCACCTTCATTTCGGTTCAGCCAGTGGCGGAGGCCGCCGAGTAAGCCGACCTTAAGAGGTTCATGCAACATCGGGGGATCGGCACGGGCCGGTCCCCTTTCTCGTTGAAGACCCTGTGTCGCGGTGTCCTGCCGCGCCTGTCCGGGCCGGGAGGGCCCAGCGTTTCGGAGGAGAACGCCATGAAACTTGAACCCGTCGACAGGCAGCCCGTGATCGCGGCCGAGCGGTTCGACCTGCGCCCGCTCAGGCGTTCGGATGCCGGGCTGATCACGCTTTACGCGGGCGACGAACGGGTGGCGTGCAACACCACCTCGATTCCGCATCCGCTGCCCCCGGGCGCCGCCGAGGCTTTCATCGTCCGCGGCCGCGCCACGGACCGGGCCGAGGATGTCTGGGCCATCGACGCGACGAAATCGGCCGAAGCCGAACTGGTGGGCGTGATCGGCCTCACCCGCATGGAGCGCGACCAGTCGGAAATCGGCTATTGGGTGGCGCCCGCCTTCTGGAACACCGGCATCGCCCGCGAGGCGGTGGCGGCCCTTCTGGCGGCCAATCCGCTCGACAACCGAACGATCTTTGCCTCGGTGTTTCAGGACAATCCCGCCTCGGCCCGGGTGCTGACCAATCTGGGCTTCCGCTATCTGGGCGATGCCGAAAGCTTCTGCGTGGCGCGCAATGCCAAGGTGCCCACCTGGACCTACAGCCTGAAACTGGATTGAGCCGGCGGCAGAGCTTGCATAGAGAGTGACCCCATGAAATTCCTCGATCTCGCCAAGGTCTATATCCGGTCCGGTTCGGGCGGCGGTGGCTGTGTCAGCTTCCGGCGCGAGAAGTATATCGAATACGGCGGCCCCGACGGCGGCGACGGCGGCAAGGGCGGGTCGGTCTGGGTCGAGGCGGTCGAGGGGCTGAATACGCTGATCGACTTCCGCTATCAGCAGCATTTCTTCGCCCAGAACGGCCAGCCGGGCATGGGCCGCCAGCGCACAGGCAAGGATGGCGACGGTATCGTGCTCAAGGTGCCAGTCGGCACCGAGATCCTCGACGAGGATCAGGAGACGGTGATCGCCGACCTCACCGAGGTGGGCCAGCGCGTGCTGCTGGCCAAGGGGGGCAATGGCGGCTGGGGGAATCTGCATTTCAAGACCTCCACCAACCAGGCGCCGCGCCGCGCCAATCCTGGGCAGGAGGGGGTGGAGCGCACACTCTGGCTGCGGCTCAAGCTCATCGCCGATGCGGGGCTTCTGGGCCTGCCCAATGCGGGCAAGTCCACCTTTCTTGCCGCCACTTCCAATGCCCGCCCCAAGATCGCCGATTATCCCTTCACCACGTTGCACCCCAATCTGGGCGTGGTCGAGGTGGACGGGGCCGAATTCGTGGTGGCCGACATTCCGGGCCTCATCGGCGGCGCGCATGAGGGGAGGGGGCTGGGCGATACGTTCCTCGGCCATGTGGAGCGCTGTTCGGTCCTGCTGCACCTGCTCGACGGCACCTCCGGCACGCTGATCGAGGATTATCACACCATCATCCACGAACTGGAGGCCTATGGCGGCGCGCTGGCCGACAAGCCCCGGGTGACCGTGCTCAACAAGATCGACGCGCTGGATGCCGAGGAGCGGGACTTCCTGCGCGAGGAACTGGAAGCGGCCTGCGGCGGACCGGTGATGTTGATGTCGGGCGTTTCGCGCGAGGGCGTGACGGAGGTGCTGCGCGCGCTGAAGGCGCGGATCGACGAGGACAGGCGGCGCCATGCGGCTCCCGATGGCGAGGCGGGCCCGTGGCAACCCTGAGCGACGCGAAGCGTATCGTGGTCAAGATCGGCTCGGCCCTGCTGGTGGACCGGGCCAGTGGCACGCTGCGGGCGGCGTGGCTCGCCGCGTTGGCGGGGGACGTGGCGCGCATTCGGGCGCGGGGAACGGATGTGATCCTGGTCTCCTCGGGCTCCATCGCGCTCGGCCGCGCTACTCTTGGCCTGCCCGAGACGGAGCTGATGCTCGAACAGAGTCAGGCGGCGGCCGCTGTGGGGCAGATCCAGCTGGCACATGCCTATGAACGCGCGCTGTCGGAATACGGGCTGCGCGCAGCGCAGGTACTGGTGACGCTGGAGGACAGCGCCGACCGGCGGCGTTATCTCAATTCCCGCGCCACGCTGGAACAGCTCTTGAGGCTGGGCGTCGTGCCCATCGTAAACGAAAACGATACGGTTGCCACCGACGAGATCCGCTATGGCGACAACGACCGGATGGCGGCGCAGATCGCGGTGACGGCGGGCGCCGACCGGCTGATCCTGCTCAGCGACGTGGACGGGTTCTATTCCGGCAACCCCGCGCTTGACCCCGCCGCCACCCGCTTCGACGTGATCGAGGAGATCACGCCGGAGATCGAGGCGATGGCGGGCGATGCGGGCTCGGGGCTTTCGAAGGGCGGGATGAAGACCAAGCTGATGGCGGCGCGCACCGCCACCGCCGCGGGCTGCGACATGGCGATCACCGAAGGCTCGGTGCTGGCACCCTTGCAGGCGCTGGAAGACGGCGCTCCCGTCACCTGGTTCATCGCCCAGGGCGACCCGCAGCAGAAGCGCAAGGCCTGGATCGCGGCGATGAAGCCGCGGGGCCGGTTCACCGTCGATGCCGGGGCGGCGCGCGCGCTCAAGGGGGGCAGCAGCCTGCTGCCCGCCGGGGTGACCGCCGTCACCGGCCGCTTCGCCCGCGGGGACGCGGTGGAGGTGGTGGACGGCACCGGCCGAATTCTGGGCCAGGGTCTTACCCGCTACGACGCACGCGATGCCAACCTGATCAAGGGGTTGCGCAGCCAGCAGATCGAGCCGGTGCTCGGCTATCCCGCCCGCGGCCCGCTCATCCATCGCGACGATATGGCGTTCTGATCCGCTTTGGTGATAGGCTCGCGCCAGTTCGAAAAGGAGGCCCCGCCGATGAAAGACCTCGACGACATTCCCGCCCTGATGGCCGAGATCGGCGCCCGCGCCCGGGCGGCCGCCACGGTGCTGGCCACGGCCGCGCCCGAGGCAAAGCGCAAGGCGCTGGAGGCGGCGGCCGAGGCCGTCTGGGCGCGCCGGGCCGAGATCGTGGCCGCCAACGAGAAGGATCTGGATTTCGGTCGCGAGAAGGGCCTGTCGGAGGCGATGATAGACCGGCTTCTGCTTACCGAGGACCGCATCCGCGGCATGGTCGAGGGGCTGCGCGCCGTGGCCGCGCAGGACGATCCCGTGGGCGAGACACTGGCCGAGTGGGACATGCCCTCGGGCCTGCACATCCGCCGCGTGCGCACGCCGCTGGGCGTGATCGGGGTGATCTATGAAAGCCGGCCCAACGTGACCGCAGATGCCGGCGCTCTCTGCCTGAAATCGGGCAATGCGGTAATCCTGCGGGGCGGGTCGGAAAGCTTCCACTCGTCAGGCGCCATACACGCCTGCCTCGCGGAGGGGCTGCGCGAAGCCTTGCTGCCCGAGGACGCGATCCAACTGGTGCCCACGCGCGACCGGGCGGCGGTAAAGGAAATGCTGACCATGACCGGCGTGATCGACGTGATCGTGCCGCGCGGGGGCAAGGGATTGGTAGGGCTGGTA
>JAUIBJ010000377.1 GCA_030428025.1 Alphaproteobacteria bacterium | reverse complement strand
CCTCGGACGATTGCCCATGCCCGGAATAGTCGAAGCGCAGGAAGGCCCGGCCCGTGCGGCACGCCCAATCCTCCAGATGCAGGGCCTTGGTGCCTTCCATGTCCGATTTGAACCCGCCCAGAAAGACCACGCCGGGCCCCTCGCCCACATGTCGATGATAAGCGATGCGGCGATTCTGGGTCGTGGTCAGGTAATCGGGTGAAGTCATGGCGTCATCCTTTCGGCGCGCATCCTGCACCGGCGGGCAGCAGTGATCAAACCGGTTTTCAGCCCTCCACGTCTTTCACGTCCCGCAGGGTCAGCGCCGCCAGCCCTCCCGCCATCGCCATCGCGGCGAACCCCGCGAGCGCGCCGAGCGGCCCCACCCATGTCAGCGCGCCGCCCAAGGCCCCCGCGCCCAGCAGGATCAGGCCGATGGCTACGTTGGCCACCGCCGCGTTGACCGACCGGCGGTCTTCCGGCGAGATGTCCACCAGGTAGGTGGAACGCGCCTGCCGCACCCCGTGATAGGCCACCATCAGCACGAAGAGGATGCCCGACATCACCCAGGGCGCCTGCGCCTGACCCAGAAGGCTGGCAACCATCGCCGCGCCCATCGCCGCCGCGCCCAGCACCCCCGCCAGAAGCAGCATCATCCGGCTCGACCGGTCGGCCAGCCACCCCCAGGCATAGGCGCTGACGAAACCCGCTGCCGCCGAGGCCAGCACGAGCTGGCCCAGCCGGGCCAGCCCCTCGCCCTCGCCGCCCGCGCTCAGCACCGCCAGATAGGGCGGCGCCAGCGCGGTGGAGGTCAGAAGCCCGCGCACGAGGATGAAGCGGCGCAGGTTGGCGTCCTCCTTCAGCACCTGCCAATAGCCATCGGCACCCGAGGGGCCGCCGGGCGTGCTGTCCTCCTCGTCGAGCCGCGACAGCACCAGCGCGGCCAGAAGCCACAGCAGCCCCGCCAGCGCAATCGCCGCGATCACCGCCGCCTGCGTCTGCAACGCGCCCGTGACCAGCAGCAGCGCGAAGACGAAGACCAACGCCGAGGAGACCGACCCGGCGGAACCCGTCACCGTGCCGCGCCGGCTCTGGCCGATGGTCTTGCCCAGGATGTCCTTGTAGGAGACCGAACAGGCGGCCCGCGCCAGAGCCAGCACCGCCAGCATCCCGCAGATGGCAACCCCCGCCTGCCAGCCCTCCAGCAGCAGGGCCGCAAGCGCAATGAGCCCCGCCGCGACACCCTGCCCCGCGCTGCCCGCCACCCAGACCCAGCGGCGCTGTTTCAGCCGTTGCAGCCAGCCGGCCAGAAAGACCTGAGGCAGAAGCGCGCCGGCCTCGCGGATCGGCACCAGCATCCCGATCAGGGCCGAGGGCGCCCCGAGCCCCTCCAGAAGCCAGCTCAGCACCAGCTTCGGATTGATCAGCCCGTCGCTCAGCTTGCTGAGGCTCAGCGCCAGGATGTGGCGCAGGCCGTTGCGGGCCTCCGCGCGCTCGGTTTCCTGACCGGTCAGCCTGTCGAAGACGAAGGTCACGCCGATGTCCGTTTCCCATTTTCCGTCATGCCGGACTGCAACATAGGTCGTTCCGTGGGATTGGAAGGGGGCGTTCCCGGATCAAAAACATAGGCCGCGCCGGTCTGGCGCGGCCTTTCGCGTCATGTAATCCGCCTTCAGCCGCCGATATAAGGCGCGTTGCGGGGGCGATAGAAGACCTTCTGATTGTGGATCCGCCCCAGCAGATCGTGAATGCCCCGCACCGTCTCGTCGGCCCTGCCCGGCACCTCGTCGTGGTTCTTCACCGACAACTCGCGCTTCGAGCGCCTCAGCGCATCCTCGATCAGTTCCAGATCCTCGACCGAAAGGTCGAACGTCTTGTTATAGCCCGGCATCATTCTACTCCCCTGTTGATTTCCGAGGCGCCCGGAAGCGCTTTGAGAAAGAAGATAGGCGCCGGATGCCGTTCGGGAAACAAAAATTTTCCATATGCGTCAATGTGTTACATTGCTCACGGCATGCATTGGGATACTATGCGCGGCATGCCTTTGCACACTTCGAGCCGCATCAATGGGTTACGGGGCGATTGGCCCGCGTTCGCTTTTGCGCTTCCGTGTGTCGCTTTTGGCCCTGAAATCCCCCGCTCTTGACTTGCCCCCCTGCCCGCGCCACAAGTCGGGCCAAGACATTCAACCCGCAACCGGGCGTTCCGTGGGCGCCGAACCGACGAGGAGACAAGGCCGATGGCCCAGATTTCCCTGACCTTTCCCGATGGCAATTCCCGCTCTTACGACAAGGGCGTGACCCCGGCGGCCGTGGCCGCCTCGATCTCCACCTCGCTGGCCAAGAAGGCGATCTCGGCCGATGTGGACGGCCGGCACTGGGATCTGCAATGGCCCATCGAGCAGGATGCGAGCATCGCCATCAACACCATGAAGGACGAAGGCCCCGCAAACGAACTGATCCGCCATGACCTTGCCCATATCATGGCCCGCGCGGTGCAGGAGCTCTGGCCCGATACGAAGGTCACCATCGGCCCGGTGATCGAGAATGGCTGGTATTACGATTTCGACCGGGCCGAGCCCTTCACGCCCGAGGATCTGGGCGAGATCGAGAAGAGGATGAAGGAGATCATCAATCTCCGCGATCCGGTGACCACCGAGATCTGGGACCGCGACCGCGCGATCCGGCATTACGAGGAGACCGGCGAACCCTACAAGATCGAACTGATCGAGGCGATCCCTGGCGACGAGCCGGTGCGCATGTACTGGCATGGGGACTGGCAGGACCTTTGTCGCGGCCCGCATCTGCAGCATACGGGCCAGGTGCCGGCGGACGCCTTCAAGCTGATGTCCATTGCCGGCGCCTACTGGCGCGGCGACAGCAACCGGCAGATGCTTCAGCGCATCTATGGCGTGGGCTTCACCGGCAAGGAAAAGCTGAAGGCCTATCTGACCTTCCTCGAAGAGGCCGAAAAGCGCGACCACCGGCGGTTGGGCCGCGAGATGGATCTCTTCCACATGCAGGAGGAGGCTCCGGGCCAGGTCTTCTGGCACCCGAATGGCTGGACGATCTACACCACCCTGCAGGATTACATGCGCCGCAAGCAGCGCGCCGGCGGCTACCAGGAGATCAACACGCCGCAAGTCGTCGACCGCAAGCTGTGGGAGGCTTCGGGCCACTGGGACAAGTACCAGCATCACATGTTCATCGTCGAGGTCGACGAAAGCCGCGACGGCGAGAACGATGACGCGTCTGCAACCAACAAGGACCAGACCCGCATCAACGCGCTCAAGCCCATGAACTGCCCCTGCCACGTGCAGGTGTTCAACCAAGGCCTCAAATCCTACCGCGACCTGCCCCTCCGGCTGGCCGAATTCGGCTCCTGCGCGCGGTTTGAACCTTCGGGCGCGCTTCACGGCATCATGCGCGTACGCGGCTTCACCCAGGACGACGCCCACATCTTCTGCACCGAGGACCAGATCCAGCAGGAATGCGCGCGCTTCATCGACTTCCTCGCCGACATCTACCGCGAACTGGGCTTCCCCGAGTTCGAAATCCGCTTCGCCACCCGCCCTGAAAAGCGCGTCGGCACCGATGAAAGCTGGGATTACGTCGAAGGCGCGCTGGAAAACGCCATCAAGGCCGTCGGCCGCGATTACGTGCTCGAACCGGGCGACGGCGCCTTCTACGGCCCCAAGCTCGACTTCTACCTGACCGACGCCATCGGCCGGGTCTGGCAATGCGGCACCTTCCAGGTCGATCCCAACCTGCCCGAACGCCTCGGCGCCTCCTACATCGCCCCCAGCGGCGAAAAGACCCGCCCCTTCATGCTGCACCGCGCCACGCTGGGCAGCTTCGAACGCTTCATCGGCATCCTAATCGAGGAACACGCCGGCAAGCTGCCCTTCTGGCTCGCCCCCCGGCAGGTCGTCGTCGCCTCCATCGTGTCCGAGGCCGACGATTACGTGCACGAGGTCGTGGCCAAACTCCGCGCCGCCGGCGTCCGGGCCGAGGCGGACACCCGCAACGAGAAGATCAACTACAAGGTCCGGGAGCATTCCGTGGGCAAGGTACCGGTGATCCTCGCCTGCGGGATGAAGGAGGTGGAGAATGGCACCGTCTCCGTCCGTCGTCTGGGCGAGAAACAGACCAGCGTAGAGGCGCTGGACGCGGCGGCAGAGGCTCTGTCGCAGGAGGCGACACCGCCCGACCTGCTGTAACAAAACCCGTTTCGCGCCGCCGGCAATTGAAACAATCTTGCCGTGCCGGGCCCGGCGGCGCAGGGAAGTTCACTAAAATCAATAACTTGCGCCATCGGCATTGTCTGGTGACTCTGACATGTGCTGACAGAGGCGTGTGTCGCGGTTTCGTGAGTGGGAGTTGAGCGGGCGTTGTCCTTAATCTGCTCTCATCGCTGGCATGCCATGCCGGCCAGAGGCCCGAAAAGATGGGCGGACAGGCCGGCGCGATGCTTCCAGCGGTGTGACAGTTCAAACCCTCAAGGGAGACCCCTC
>JAUIBJ010000376.1 GCA_030428025.1 Alphaproteobacteria bacterium | reverse complement strand
TAGCTTAGCGCACCAGTGGTTTTGCCAAGCTACGATATGGCTGCGCAGTTGATCCATGATCAATCTCAAGCACTGCACACGCTGATCCGGGATCACTTATTCCCGTCGATCCACTTCGACATGAGCCCCTTGTCGCGGAAGCACTCATCCGGGACGGCGCGGCGCTTGATCCGGGCAAGCTTCTCCGCGAAGGCTACCTGCTTTGAGGTCGGCAGACGGTCCATGTCCGATACCGGCTTCAGCCGGGCCTGAGCCTCGATCCAGGCGCTCAAGGATCGCCGGTCCTGCTGAACCTCCCAGGGCAGGAGGGTCCGGTTGCGCTGTGCGAGCGACCGCGCGTAGGCGATCTGCTTGGGCGTCGCGGGCAGGGCGTGCGTGGTGTTTTCCATGGGGGAACTCCCGTTCTGGCTTGTCCTTTAATATAGAACATAACAAGAACAAAATCAAGCTGTGCATCGGGAACGCCTTGGTGCGAGAGGGAGAGAGGGGCTGGGAAAGATCAGGCCTGAGGGTGCCCGAGAGAGGGTGCCCGGGCCTGAATCTGTCCCACATTCCGGAGTTTCCCGATGACCTATCTCGCCCCTGTCGCGCCTCCCGTTCCTGTTCCGTCCGCTGATCCCGCACCCGCGATCCTTGCCGTGGCCGAGGCGCTGCAGCCCGATCTTGCGCAAGGTGCGCCAATTGACGCGATCCGCCTGCGCCTCGAGATGGAGCGCGCCATTGGCGGTTCCGATGCGGAGGGCGCCTGGGACTGGAAGCTCGCCTATGAGGCGGGCGAGGTGGCGCTCGTCCTCTTCCTGCGGAAGTTCGGCCGCGCGCTGCTGGCACGGGCCGCATCGCCTGCGGCGCTGCTGCCCCTCCTGAACAAGGTGGCAGGTCTCTTGCCCACGCACACAAGGCGGTCGGAAGAGATGGAGCGCTTTCAGCAGTTCAGCACGCCCTTGCCCATGGGGCTTGCTGCCACGGCGGCAGCACAGATCACGCCGCGCGACCTGGTTCTCGAGCCGTCTGCCGGGACCGGGCTCCTGGCGGTCCTCGCCGAAATCGCCGGTGGCAGCCTCACTCTGAATGAGTTGGCCGACACCCGCGCAGATCTTCTTCGGCTGCTTTTCCCGGGCCGACCGGTCACCCGGTTCGATGCCGCGCAGATCGACGATCATCTCGACGCTTCCTCAAGCCCGAGCGTCATCCTGATGAACCCGCCATTCTCGGCCGTGGCCAATGTCGATGGTCGGACAACCGAGGCGACGGCCCGGCATCTGCGCTCGGCCCTCGCGCGCTTGGTCCCCGGCGGACGGCTCGTGGCCATCACCGGAGCCGGTTTTGCGCCGGATGCGCCTGCCTGGGCTGATACCTTCGAACGTCTGACCGAGGCGGCCCATCTCGTATTTACTGGTGCCGTGTCTGGCGCGGCTTTCGCCAAGCATGGCACCAGCTTCGAGACGCGGATTTCTGTCTTCGATAAATGTCGCTACGGTGAGCTGGGAGGTACCACCGCAGACCTGCGCCAACCCACGTCCTCGGACGTGGCGCATCTGATGTCCCGGATCACTGCAGAGGTTCCGCCACGCCTCAAGTTGGATCCAGCTCCTGCTGCGGGTCTAGGCCACTCTTCCCACTTCCCGGGAAATTCTCGCCTCACGACACGCAAACCCGTCAGCCGATCGCGCGCGACCTCTGCGGCTCAACCGGCGATACCAGAGACGCCGATCGAGGTCGAGGAACTGGACTACGCACTCCGCGATGCCGCCAAGGCCGAAGACGCGACACGGCTGTCCGATGCCATCTACGAGACCTTCCGCCTGCAGGCCATCGACATCCCCGGGGCGGCCCCGCACCCGACCAAGCTTGTGCAATCGGCGGCCATGGCCTCGGTCGCGCCTCCGAAACCCAGCTATCGCCCCAAGTTTCCGGCGACTATCCTGCGCGACGGCCTGCTCTCCGACGCACAGCTCGAGACCGTCATCTACGCGGGCGAGGCGCATGGCGCATATCTCGCCGGGTCTTGGACCGTCGATGAGACCGGCGACATGGTCTCCGCTGCACCGGAGGATGCTGCTGACGCTGTCCGCTTCCGCCGGGGTTTCTTCCTTGGCGATGGCACCGGGGCTGGCAAGGGCCGCCAGTCGGCCGGGATCCTGCTCGACAACTGGGCCCGAGGAAGACGCAAGGCGCTCTGGATCTCGAAAAGCGACAAGCTCCTCGAGGATGCACAGCGTGACTGGTCGGCGCTCGGACAAGAGCGGCTTCTGGTGACGCCGCTGTCGCGTTTCGCGCAAGGGCGCGACATCCCGCTGAACGAGGGCATCCTCTTCACCACCTATGCCACACTGCGCTCCGAAGAGCGCGGGGCGAAGAAATCCCGCGTCGATCAGATCGTCGACTGGCTCGGGGCGGATTTCGACGGGGTGATCCTCTTCGACGAAAGCCATGCCATGTCGAATGCCGCCGGCGGCAAAGGTGAGCGGGGCGATACCATGGCATCGCAACAGGGCAGGGCGGGTCTGCGCCTGCAGCACAAGCTGCCGAATGCCCGCGTGGTCTATGTCTCGGCCACGGGCGCGACGACCGTCCACAACCTCGCCTACGCGCAGCGGCTCGGGCTTTGGGGCGGGGAGGATTTCCCCTTTCAGACCCGGTCGGAATTCGTGGAAGCCATTGAGGCTGGCGGTGTCGCGGCGATGGAGGTTCTGGCGCGCGACCTTCGGGCGCTCGGCCTCTACACGGCGCGCTCGCTGTCCTATGACGGTGTCGAATACGAGATGCTGGAGCATGCGCTCAGCCCCGAGCAGCGCGGCATTTATGATGCCTATGCCGGGGCCTTCGCCATCATCCACAACAACCTGACCGCTGCGCTGGAGGCGGCGAACATTTCCGGCGCGGCCGACGGGCCGAGCGGGTCGGGCACGCTGAACCGCCAGGCCAAGTCCGCAGCGCGGTCAGCCTTCGAGAGCGCCAAACAGCGCTTCTTCGGCCATTTGCTCACCTCGATGAAGACTCCGACGCTGATCGCATCCATCGATGTCGATCTGGCTGCGGGTCATGCGGCGGTCATCCAGATCGTCTCGACGGGCGAGGCGCTGATGGAACGCCGCCTGACGGAAATCCCGACCGAGGAGTGGAACGACATCCGCTGTGACATCACTCCCAGGGAATATGTCCTGGATTACCTCGCCCATTCCTTCCCGGTGCAGCTCTACGAGCCTTTCACCGACAGCGAGGGCAACCTCTCGTCGCGCCCCGTCATGCGCGACGGCCAACCGGTGGAGTGCCGCGAAGCCGTCCGCCGTCGTGACGCGCTGATCGAAAAGCTGGCCTCGCTGCCGCCGGTCCCTGGTGCGCTCGACCAGATCGTCCAGCGCTTCGGCACGGATCTCGTGGCCGAGGTCACGGGGCGTTCACGGCGCATCGTGCGCAAGGGCGAAGGGCCTTCGGCACGGCTCGTGGTGGAGAACCGGGCCGGAGCCGCGAACCTAGCGGAAACCCAAGCCTTCATGGATGACGAAAAACGTATCCTGATCTTCTCGGATGCCGGCGGCACCGGGCGCAGCTATCACGCCGATCTTGGGGCGAAGAACCAGCGCTTGCGGGTCCACTACCTCCTGGAACCCGGCTGGAAGGCAGATGCGGCGATTCAAGGTTTGGGCCGCACCAACCGGACCAATCAGGCGCAGCCGCCGCTCTTCCGGCCGGTCGCCACCGATGTGAAGGCGGAGAAGCGGTTCCTGTCGACCATCGCGCGCCGTCTCGACACGCTTGGCGCCATCACGCGCGGTCAGCGCCAGACCGGAGGGCAGGGGTTGTTCCGCCCCGAGGATAACCTCGAGTCTCCTTACGCCCGCGACGCCCTGCGCCAGCTTTACCGCCGCATCTATCGCGGCGATCTGGCGGGCTGCTCGCTCGGGGCCTTCGAGGAGGCCACAGGCCTCAGCCTGACCGATGACAACGGGCTGAAGGACGATCTGCCGCCGATCACGACCTTCCTCAATCGCCTGCTGGCGCTGACGATCGACATGCAGGCCGTGCTGTTCGCGGGTTTCGAGGAGCTTCTCGACCAGCGGATCGAGGGCGCTATCGCCGCCGGGGTCTACGATCTCGGGCTCGAGACGCTCCGTGCCGAGAGCTTCCGGGTGACCGACGCACGCGTCATCTACACCCATCCCGGCTCCGGCGCCGAAACCCAGCTTCTCACCATCGCGGAAAAGCGCCGCAATACGCCGACCTCGCTCGCGGATGCACTCGATTGGCTGGATGACCCGAAGGCACGGTGTCTCATCAACAGTCGCTCGGGACGCGCCGCGGTGCAGGTGCCCGCTACCAGCCTGATCCTGGATGATGGCACCATCGAGCCGCGCCTGCGGCTGATCCGTCCCACGGATGCCAGCACAGTCCCGGCCAGGATCATGGAGGACACCCACTGGCTCGAGGCCGACCGCGCGGCCTTCGCCGCCTCTTGGACTGCGGAACTGGCCGAGGTGCCCGAGTTCGCCGAG
>JAUIBJ010000375.1 GCA_030428025.1 Alphaproteobacteria bacterium | reverse complement strand
GGGATATTCGCCCAGATAGACGCGATAGGCCGCGATGGTGTCGAGCGCCTGCACCGCCTGCCAGAACCCCAGTTCGATGGCCGCGTCGTCGGGCGCGGCTGCCGTTCCCATCAGCCCCTGCCGTTCCGACAGATCGCCCGTCACCCGTACCCCCGCCGGCGCCGTCCGGGCCATTTCGGCAAAGGAGACGCCCTCGGCCAGAAGCGATTCGGCCAGCAGATCGGCGAGTTTCGGCGCGGGCCCTGTGACGTAAGTCACGCGTTTGTCCTTGTCATAGGCTCCCAGGTGCGGCTTGAGTCCCTGACCAAGCTTAGGCTTTCCACTGGGTGCGACCATGATCACGGCGGGAATGTCGCGCTGCGCGGCGATCCCGGTGAGCGCGGTTAGGGACAGGCCCAGCGCGCCGACGGTCAGGCGGGTGGCGCCAAGGGCATTATTCGACAGGATCCAGCTGTCGCGTCCGTCGGTGGCGAAAGGGCCCATGGCGACGATGACCAGACGGTCGACCTCGTTCGCCTCGATGGCGTTGGCGGCGGAAACGGCGGCGAGACGCAGGTTGCGGATGTCGCGGTCGGTCGGTTCGATCACGCGAAAGCCCGCCTCGCGCAGCGCCCGGCGAAAGACCGAGGCATCCGTTCCGTCGGGATTCCGAAACACGCTGTCCTGCCCCCGATTGCCGATCAAGAGGGCAATATCATCCGCCCGGGCGGCGGTCCCCTGCAGGCAGAGCCCCGCAGCGAGCGCCAGAACGATCTGTCTCATGCGCATGTTACCTCCCCTAAGGTGGTCACTCGTAACTGCGCTGATCCTCTATGACTTTGCCGTCGTTTGGAAGGCTGCCCTTGGCGACGATCTCGATCCGGCCCTTCAGTTTCAGCGCCTCGGCCACAGATCCGGCGAAGCGTTCGGGTTCGGCCCCGTCGGCCTCGATCTGCACGGTCATCACGTCCATCTCTCCCTCGCGGCTGGCAATGACCCGGGCGCGGGAAATCTCGTTGTGCCGCGAGACCAGCGCCGCCACCTGCTCGGGGCGCACGAACATGCCCTTGATCTTGGTGGTCTGGTCGGCCCGGCCCATCCAGCCCTTGATGCGGATATTCGTGCGGCCACAGGGGCTTGCGCCCTCCATGACGGCAGAGAGATCGCCGGTGGCGAAGCGGATGAGCGGATAGTCGGGGTTGAGCGTGGTGACGACCACCTCGCCCACCTCGCCGGGTCTGACCGGATCGCCGGTGCCGGGAGTTACGATTTCCACGATCACGCCTTCATCGACGATCAGCCCCTCGGCGGCCTCGCTTTCATAGGCGATATTGCCCAGATCGGCGGTGGCGTAACATTGCCGGCAGGCGATGCCACGATCGGCGTATTCCTGCCGGAGCGACGGGAAGAGCGCGCCGCCCCCCACTGCCGCCTTGGTGATCTTCAGCGACAGGCCCATCTCATCGGCCTTGTCCAGAATCACCTTCAGGTAATCGGGCGTGCCGGCATAGACGGTCACGCCCAAGTCATGCGCGGCGCGTGCCTGAAGCTCGGTCTGGCCGGTGCCGGCGGGCAGAACGGCGGCCCCCACCGCACGCGCGCCGTTCTCGAAGATCATGCCGGCGGGCACGAGGTGATACGAGAAACAGTTCTGCACGATATCGCCCTTGCCCACCCCGCAGGCATTGAGGAACCGGCCGATCCGCCACCAGTCATGCGCGGTGCCGCCGGGTTCGTAAATGGGGCCGGGCGACTGGAAGACATGGGCGAAGCCCTCGGGCGCCGGAACGGTCAGCCCTCCGAAGGGCGGGGCGCCCGCCTGCGCGCGGCCGAGGTCTGATTTGCGCAGCACAGGCAAGGTGGCCAGCGCTTCGACGCTGGTGATGGCGTTGGCATCGACGCTTTGCAGCGTGCCGCCATAGCCCGAAAGCGCCTTTGCGCGGGCGATCTGTTTGGGCAGATCCCGGGCCAGATCTGCGGCGCGCTGGTCCGCAGAGCGGGTTTCGAGTTCGTCGAAGTAGCGGGTCATGTCGGCATCCTTCCGTACGCGCCCGGGGGCGCGACAGCTTGACCAATTGAACGGGAGAACAAGGCGCGGCATGATCGGCATACATTTGTATACAGACTTATCCAACCACACCGAAAACGAGGGACAGATATATGACTGCGGCTGCACCGCAACTGGCGGTTTCCGAGGCGGAGCTTGACCGCCGGATTACCTTTCACAGCGAGGATCAAATCATGGAGGTCGACTTTTCCGACTTTCATTTTGACGGCTCGCGCCTCGTGAACGCCTTCTACGACCGGCTGGAAGACCGCATTGCACAGACCGGCGAGGAGCTTTGGTTCTTTCTCGTCAATCTCAACGGCACGCGGATCGACCATTCGGCCTGGACCGCCTATTCCCGCCGGGGCCGCGCGCTGAACCTCGCGCATTCCATGGGTTCGGTGCGGTTCGATGCCTCGGAGGAAACGGCGCGCCAGATCCAGCGTGCGGCAAATACCGAGGCCTTCGATCCCAACCTCTTTTCCAGCCGGGACGAGGCGCTTGTGCGCCTGCGCAGCCTGCCCAGCAAGCGGCGCGAGGCCAAGGTCCTGCATGACAGCAACTATGTTACTGCCGATTTCGTCCGCCGTGTCAGTTTCGACCGCGACAAGCTGATCATGGACGTCGATTTTTCCCATTTCACCTTTCATCACAGCCGGGACGTCGACGATTTCTACGACTTCCTCGAGGCGCGAATTCGGGAAAGCGACCGGCGCTGGTTCTTTCTGGTCAACCTCAACGGCTGCGAGATCCTGCCCGGGGCCTGGGTGCGCTATGCCCATCGCGGCAAACGCCTGAATGAGGCGGGATCGCTCGGCTCGGTGCGCTATGCGGCCGGGTCGGAAACCGAGGAAGACATCCGGCTGCGCGCCGAAACCCAAGGGTTCCGGCCCAATATCCGCAACACCCGCGAAGAGGCGCTGGAGCTGATAGAAGAGATGCGCGCGGAGCTCTTGCAAGGCCGGTGATCCTTCAGCTCAGCCACCGCTTGCGGCGGCGATAGCTGCGCACGTCGCGAAAGCTTTTGCGGCCCTCGTCGGACATGCCGAGATAGAATTCCTTCACATCCGGGTTCTCGCGAAGCTCCTTCGCGGGACCGTCCATCACCACCCGGCCGTTTTCCAGAATATAGCCGTAGTGGGCGAACCGCAGCGCCACGTTGGTGTTCTGCTCGGCGAGCAGGAAGGTATAGCCTTCCTCCTCGTTCAGCGTTTTCACGATGTCGAAAATCTGCTCCACCAGCTGCGGCGCCAGCCCCATGCTGGGCTCGTCGAGCAGAATGGTTTCCGGACGGCTCATCAGGGCGCGGCCGATGGCGCACATCTGCTGCTCGCCGCCCGAGGTATAGCCGGCCTGGCTCTTCCGCCGCTCCTTCAGCCGCGGGAAATAGGAATAAACCAGCTCCAGATCGGCCTCGATCTCGGCCCGTGAGGAGCCGCGGGTATAAGCGCCCGTCAACAGGTTCTCCTCGACCGTGAGATGCTCGAAACAGTGGCGTCCCTCCATCACCTGGATGACGCCCTTCTTCACCAGATCCGAGGGCAGCAGATCCTGCACGCGCTCGCCGCGATAGCGGATATTGCCTTTGGTCACCTCGCCGCGCTCGGACTTCAGCAGGTTCGAGATGGCCTTGAGCGTGGTCGTCTTGCCCGCGCCGTTGCCGCCCAGCAGCGCGGTGATGCCGCCCTTGGGAACATTGAGGCTCACGCCCTTCAGCACGAGGATCACGTGGTTGTAGATCACCTCGATATTGTTGACCTCGAGCAGCGTTTCCTCGGTCTTGCCGGCGTCGAGCATGGCGTATCTCCATCCTGTCCCAGAGCCGATCCGGGACCTCTTGCTTGTGGCAGGCGCGGCGGCGGGCCGCCGCACCCGGGGTTCAGGGAAGCCGGATCAGTTGCAGCCCGGCTCGATGCCGTTCTCTTCGGCGAAGGCGGCCGAGTCTTCCTCGACCAGCGGCTGGATGACCTCCTGATCGGACTGATAGTACTCGGTGATCAGCTTGAACTCGCCAGCCTCGGCATCCCATTGCGACACGGCACCATAGCCGTTACCGCCGTGGTTTTCGCACGATACCTTGAATTCAGGGCCAAAGTTCGGAAGGCCGAGCGCGGCCATCTTTTCTTCGGTCATCTCGAGGTTTTCCATACCGTCGCGCATCTGCTCGGCCGTGATCGCCGCTGTTCCGTGCATCTCCTGCGCGGTCTTGATCGCTTCTGCGGCCAGCATCGCGGCATACATGCCCCGGTTGTAGAGCACAGTGCCGATCTGGTCGCCCGCGCCGGCGGCCTTGCCGGTATCGACCACATGCTTCTGGATGTCATCATAGACCGGGTAGTCAGAACCCAGATTGTGGAAGGTCAGCGCCTTGTAGCCATTAGCCTTGTCGCCTGCGGCCTTCACGTCGTTCTCCGAACCTGACCACCAGATGCCGATGAAATGATCCATCGGATAGCGGATGTTCACGGCTT
>JAUIBJ010000374.1 GCA_030428025.1 Alphaproteobacteria bacterium | reverse complement strand
CCTTCACCCCGGCGAGGTTCAGCGTTGGCGCATACTGGCAGCCGCGCCACACCGGTTTTACTGGCTGGAGGTTGAAGGACACACGCTCTTTCAGATTGGCCAGGACGGCGTCTCTTTCGCTGAACCACGGCCTGTCAATCGCATTCTGATGGCACCCGGGAATCGCGCCGAGTTCCTGGTGAAGGGCGGCGCGCCCGGAAGCTACGCCATTCGCGCGGTGGAGTACGAGCAAGGGCATCCGGGTGGCGCGCGGCCCGGCTGGATCATAGGCACGCTCGACGTCGCGGGAGAGGCGCGCGACGATGTGCTTCCGACGCGCCTCGTCACTCCGCCGATGATGCCCGATCAACCCGTGGTCCGCCAGCGCACCGTCACCTTCAAGGGTGAAATCTCAGGTGGCGTGCCCGCGGGAGAATACGTTGGTGCTACGGATCATCGCGGCCACGGTGGCGGCAGCCTGCCGGCGGTGCAGTTCTACCTCGACGGCAAGGTTTTCGATGCGAACCGCATCGACCAGCATGTCGTGGCAGGAACCGTTGAAGACTGGACGCTCGTGAACGAGGATGTTTTCCAGCACCCGTTCCATATCCACGTCAACCCGTTCCAGGTTGTGGCGATCAATGGGCAACCCGTGAACGACGACACATGGTGGGACGTCATCCCCCTGCCCTCAAAGGGACAGATCACGGTTCGCATGTATTTCCGACCCGATGTTACCGGGAAGACTGTCTATCACTGTCATATCCTCCCGCACGAAGACAACGGCATGATGGCGAACCTGCTGATCTGCCCCCCGGGCAGCGATCCTTACAACCTGTCCGAGGAGGTCGATCGGTGCGAGATTTGAGCCAACGTTTCTTGCTTGTCGCCTTCAATGCGAAAGCGGTGGTTGGCCTCATCTGGCTCGCTGTCGGCAGCCCGGGGCCGGCGGGCGCGGACGAGTTGCCTTGGCCGGACGAACCGGTAAAACGACCATACATTTTTACGCAGCAGCACAATATGAACGGTCGTACGGACGCGGGGGAACGCGTCCAGACAATCCGCCTTGGCTGGCCATTGCAGGTCCAACTCCCCGGAAACCCGACGGTTTGGACATTCGTGGAGGACCAAAGCGCCCTCGTCGAGCCGCGGGGGCGAACGATGATCTATTCGCCCGACCGGATCGACGGAACCGAATCCATCTTCATCTTCGATTTCGCACTACGAACGGATGCGCAGGATGGGGATACCGGCGTCATCACGTTGGCAACCGAAGAGCTTCCAGCGTCGCTTGAGGCCGTCATTCCAAACGGCACTTTTGTCATTGAGTTTCAGGTCATCGACCCCGACTGACGTCGTGGACCCTGGCTGCAGCCAATGGCCGTTTCGGATGCTGGCAATTCGTGCCCCTGAAGCGTTTCAGCTTTTACCCGAGGAAGGTTGACTCCGTAACGCAGTGCAGAACAACAGCCTACCACAGCGTTTCGCGAAAATGCATGAGTCAGTTTTTCGCGAAACGCCTTAATGGATTCCGTCTGGTCATGATCCTAAGGGGATATTTCGTGATGGCGCTGCGCGCCGTGTTCCCGACGGATCACTTTTCGATTCCGGCTTTTCCAAGCGCCCCGGTGATTTCCTGTCTGAAGGACGGATCGGCAAAGGGAAATGCACGGAAAAAGCGATCGACGGATGCACCCGGCCTTCTGTTCTTCGCGTGACGAACCCAGTAGGTGGCACGGTGGTGATCGTTGTTGAGTTGGTGCGACGCCGCCGCGATCAGCGCGATCAGGTAATGTGCGCCCGGCGCCCGCGCCGCGTGTTCGCCCCACAGTGCCGCGCGTTCCGTGTCGCCCTGGCCGAGATAGGCAAGCGCGCGCGTTGCCTGCATGGCGTAAAGAAATGGGTCGAGCGGGCTGAGATCGATTGCCGTTCCGATATGCTTCAGCGCGTTGTCCCCACGGCCAGCGATGGCATCGGTCCATCCGCGCGCGTAATGGCCCTGCGAAAAGTTCGGGCTGAGGCTGACAGTTCGGTCGAGCCATCCGAGTCCGGCCTCGGGATCGCCCTCGAGCCAGTGGGCGCGCGCGAGATTGAAGCAGCCCAGCGGATCAAGCGGATCAAGCTCGACACTGCGCTCTGCAAACCGGCGTGCGGCAAGCATTTCGGCTTCCCGTTCTTCGGTGTAGTTCAGGAAGGCGTTCTGGAAGCTGGTGAACGACCGCGCCGCGTACGCCCGGGGAAAAGTCGGATCCCGCTCGATCGCGAGGTCGAACCTGGTGGAGGCGGCGGCATTGTCTGACTTGTTGAAGCGATACATGTGCTGCAGCCCGATATGGTAGAGCGCCCAGGCATCAAGGCTCTCGGGCGACCGCAGACGCGCCGCATCCGCCTCGTTCAACGGGATGTGCAATTCAAGGGCTGCCACGACGCTCGCCATGATATCGGACCGGATGTCGTGCACATCGTCAAGCCGGCCGGGAAACCGATCGCTCCAGACCACGCTCATCGTGCGTATGTCTGTCAGCTCGACGGAAATGGCGAGGGTCGAGCCGAACACCTCCACGATGCCGCTCAGGCAGTAGTGCGCCCCAAGCATCGATCCGACGGCGTCCAGATCGGCTTCGCGGTCACGGAACCGGAATGTCGAGCCGCGCGCGAAAACCTTGAGCCAGCGCAGGCGTGACAGTGAGGTGATCAGCTCGGCCGGGACCGCATCGGCAATGGCCGCATGACCATCGCTCTGCCCCACGAGACGAAAAGGCAGGACCGCCACCGAGGGGCGGCCGGCATTGCGGTTGGTTTCACCGGCCGGCATGGCTGCCCGAGACTCGGCCGTCGCACGGCCGGACAGAATGACCGGCGCAGCAAATCGAAAACCGCGGCCGCGCAGGGTCCGCACCATGGCTTGTGCCTCGCCGTCATCCCCCAGTGCGCGGCGCACCGACTTGAGCGCGGTCGAGATCGCCGCGTCGGATACGAAGCGGCCGCTCCAGACCTTTTCAATGGCCTCGTCCTTCGAAACCATGCGGTCGTGGTTCTCGACGAGCAGGCAGAGAAGAGAAAAGGCCCTGGGTTCCAGCACGACTTCGCCTTCAGCGCCGCGAAGCTCCCCTCGGGCGATGTCCAGCTCAAAATCTTGGAACCGGTAAATCATCGCGGAAGGTTAGCAAATCCCCATGAAAAGACCAACGAATCCTCAGCCAAGGACCAAGCAGCCACGACGGACGCATGCGATGCTGTGTCAGGGTCCGGATAGTCCGGGTTCGGAGAACCGACAAGGAGGAAAATCATGCCACTCGTGGACATTCAACTGATCGAAGACGTTTTTACACCCGCCCAGAAAAAGGAGATGATCGAGAAGATCACCGACGTCATGGTCGGGATCGAAGGCGAGGCGATGCGCCAGGTCACCTGGGTGCGTGTGCAGGAATTCGCATCCGGGGAATGGGCGATCGGCGGACAGCCTCTGACCACGGCTGACGTCAAGGCCCTGGCCGCCGAATGACGGGGGCCGGCGTCACGGTTGCCCATGCGCGGTAACCCCTGACCCGCCATTTATCACGGAAGCGCCCGATGTTTGGCACTCGGGCGCAAAACACCGCGACGACTCGACATGACGATCACGCCGAAACAGGGGCGCGGACGTCTTTACGACACTGTGTTGGCCACAATCGGCGACACGGCCTGTATCCGCTTTAACCGCATCGCGCCTTCCCGCGCGGAGGTCTATGCCAAGGCCGAGGCCGTCAACCCGGGCGGTGAGGCAGCACCCCCTGTGTCCTTACGACTCAAAGCATCTTCACCACATAAGCGCGCGACCACAGGTCGGGTTCGCTAAGGAGAAAGGGCAGGAAAGGTGGGCTGACATGCACCACCTCCCAGGCGCCGGAGGAGCCAAGCGCGTCCATCACCGGGGGAAAGCCCTGTTCTTCGAAGGTGGCCTCCAGCAGGTTGAAGACGCCATAGCCGCCAGGGCGGGTGACTCGCGCCAGATGCGTGAGCGTCAAGGGCGGCGCATGGCCCGGCCCGAAGGAGCCGACGCAAACGAAGCCGGCGAAATGGTTGTCCGCATAGGGCAGCCCCGCGCCCATGTCGGCCTGCTCGAAGCCCGAATAGGCACCGGTACGCTCGGCCCGGGCCAGCATCTCGGGCGACAGGTCGCAGCCGAAAATGTGGAAATAACCCATCAGCATCAGGCTCTCGCCCACCAGCCCGGTGCCGCAGCCGGCATCGAGAATGGGCCCGTGGGTGCGGCCCAGATAGCTGGCCAGAAGCCCGGCCCCCAGGAACGGCAGCCGGTAACCCTTGGAGATGGTGTCGGCGTCGTAGCTGGCCGACCACCTGTCATAGGCCGCGCGGGAGTCCTCCGGGGTCTTTGCGCCATAGACATCGTCGAGTTCTTCGGTCTTCATGCTCGCGGTCTCCTTTCCTAGACCACCGGGGGCGGCGTTCTGCACACCGTCAATGCAGGACGCCGCCCCCGGAATGCCAAAACTCAGGTGATCCGGAACGCGTACAGCCGGCCCG
>JAUIBJ010000373.1 GCA_030428025.1 Alphaproteobacteria bacterium | reverse complement strand
TGAATCTCGCCATGTTTGACCTTGAAGGACAGCCCGTCGACCGCGGTCAGCCCGCCGAACCTCATGGTCAGGTTGTCGACTTCCAGAAAATCGGTCATGACAGCGCCTCCCTGTCTGCGTCGCTCTTCTTGTCGCGCGGCTGGATTAGCCGTTGCACCACGCTTTCCAGACCCTTGGGCATGAACAGGATCGACAGGATCAGGATCGCCCCGTAGATGAGCGGCCGCATCTGTTCGAAGCCCAGTTCGCGCAACACGATTTCGTTGAGCACGGTCAGCGCCACGCAGCCCAGAATGGGCCCGTAGAAGGTGCCGGTGCCGCCCACGATGGCCCAGGTCAGCACGAAGACCATCACCTCGACATCGAAGCTGTTGGGGTTGATGGTGCCCACGTAATGCGCCATCAGCGCGCCGCCGACCCCGGCGAAGCCGGAGGCGATGGCGAAGGCCAGCGTGCGGTAGGCGCGCAGGTTGACGCCCGACGCCTCGGCCAGCTTGTCCTGCCAGTGCACGGCGTGGAAGGTCAGGCCGACCGGGCTTTTCTCGATCCGCCACAGGATCCACAGGCAGACGACCACGACGACGCCGGCGAAATAGTAGTAGCTGACCGGTTCGAAGAAGTCGAAATCGTAGATGCCGATGGAAAAGTCGGGCATCGGGTCGATCCCCTTGATGCCCTTGGGCCCGCCGAACGGATCGCGGAATCGCTTCCACAGAAGGCGGATGATCTCGCCCGCCGCGAAGCTGCCGATCAGGAAATAGAACCCCTTCATCCGGAACAGCGGAAAGCTGAGCAGCACCGCCAGCAGCGCGGCGGTGACCCCGCCCAGCAGCATCGACACCGGTACCCAGACGCCGAATTCCTTGGTGTAGAGCGCGCTGGCATAGGCGCCCACGCCCATGATCACCACATGCCCGAGCGACCATTCGCCGGTGAGGGTCAGCAGCCGGTAGGTGCTGACCAGAAGCACGTTTATGGTCAGGAAAACGAGGATTTCCTGCTGCGAAAAGCTGAGCCCGTGCGGCAGGAGGACAAGCCCTACGGCGAGAAGCGGCCAGATCAGATATTTAAGCACGGTCCGCACTCCCGAAGAGGCCGGTTGGCTTCAGGATCAGCACCACCAGCATCAGTGATAGCCCAACGATGTCGGCGATCACCCCGTCATAGAAGGTGGTCACGAAGGTGTGGACGACCGCATAGACGACCGAGGCCACCACCGCTCCTTCGAGGCTGCCCACGCCGCCCACAATGATGACGATAAAGGCGGTCACGATCACCGAATGGCCCATATGCGGATTGACCGAGACGAGCGGCGCGGTCAGCGCCCCAGCGATGCCGGCCAAGCCTGCGCCGATGAACATGGCGATCCGGGCGGTCTGGTTGATCGAGATACCCTGAAGCTCGGCTGCTTCCGGGTCCTGGGCCGAGGCGCGCAGGGCCCATCCGAAACGGGTGCGTTTCAGGAAATACCACAGCGCCGCCAAAAGCACGACCGAGGCGATGATCACGTAGAGCCGGGCCAGCGGCAGGCGTACCTTGTCGGAGAAGACGATCACCTCCTGCGTGGCCGGCGGGATATGCTCCATACGCACGCCGTAGCCCAGCACCGCGAGCGCCTGCAGGATCATCAGGAAGCCGATCGAGGCGACGAGGCCGCCCAATGGATTGTCGCGTAGCGGTCGGAACAGCGCCCTTTCCATCAGCAGGCCCAGACAGCCCACGAAGACGAGGCCGACCGCCACCGCCACGAGGAAGGGCAGATGCAGGTCGGCATACAAGGTGACCACCGCATAGGCACCGGCCATGAACAGCTCGCCATGGGCGAAGTTGATCACCCCCATGACACCGAAAATCAGGACCAGCCCCACGGCGACAAGCGAGATGTAGCTCGCAGCGTAGACGGCGTTCAGGCAGGTCTGCGCCAGAAGTTCTATCATTTGGATTAGTCTTTCAGTGCAGGCAGGCAGTGGCCCGGACACAAGCCGGGCCACCGTCGCGAGACATGCCTATGGGCTCAGCCGCGCTGATCCCACATCTGGTCATAGGCCTTCATGTGCTTGACCAGCAGGTCGCCGTGCTTGTCGTACCAGTCGGGGATGTTCTTGAACCCCTTGATCGTGGCCTTGCCGTTTTCGATCACGACGACGGGCCAGTCGCCGACCAGGGCGTTGTCGATGCCGAACAGCTCGGTGCCCCACCAGCGCGCATCGCCAAAGGCGTGCTCGCCCGTGCCGCCTTCCTTCATCGCGGCGATCACCGCCTCGGGGTCGGCCGAGCCCGCCTTTTCGGCGGCGGCCTTCCACAGATCCATGATCGAGGCGTATTCCCAGCTCACCGCGCCCCATTCGCCGGGGTGGCGCTTGTTGTATTCGGCGAAGAAGCCATTCGGATCCTCGAAGTTGATCTGATCGCTGTTCAGTGCCGGGTCGTCGAAATCGGGGAACTGGAAGACGAAGCCTTCCATGAATTCCTTCGACGTCTTGGCGATGATCTGGTCGTAGAAATCCGCCGTGCAGCTGATGATCTGGCCTTCATAGCCCTGCTGGAAAAGCTGTTCACAGATCGGGTGCACATAATCGGAATAGCAGGTGTCCAGGCAGACGATATCCGGGCTGCTTGAAAGTAGGCGGGTGACAACCGGCGCGAAATCGGTCGTCGCCGGGTCGAACAGAAGGGGCTCTTCGTTCATCGTGATTCCGGCGGCCTCGAAGGCGGCCAGATAGGTGGCGACCGAGGGCAGGCCGAGCGCGTCGTCCTGGGCGCACATCACCGCCGTCTTCAGCTCCGGCTTGTTCTCCGCCAGCCATTCCACGCCGGTCACGTTGTAGATCGGGTGCACCTCGGCGGGCGCGATCAGGGTGGTGGTGTCGGGGCTGAGGTCCGAGGGCAGCAGGGTCGAGAACAGCATGCCGGTCTTGTCGGCCACAGGCTGCACGCCGGGCCAGGTGTCGCCGCCGAGCATCATGATGAAGCTCACGCCGTCTTCGCGAATGAGCTTGGTGGCGCCGGTGCGGGCCTTGGCGGGGTCGTATTCGTTGTCATAGCCGATGAATTCGACCATGTGGCTGCCGCTCTCCAGCTTGATGCCGCCCGCGGCGTTCACCCGCTCGGCCCAGATCTGGCAACCGTCGAGCCCGGGCTTGCCCCAGGCCGCGACCGGGCCGGTCAGAGGCGCGAGAAAGCCGATCTTGATCGTTTCGCCGGCGGCCAGTGCCGCGCCGGGCAGACCGGCGCTGAGCGCCGTGGCAGCCGTCGATTTCAGAAAGGTTCGGCGGGTCAGTCCGGAGCCGATGATCTTTGAAAGCATTTGGTTACTCCCTTGTTGGCACCGCTTGTCATGCGGCGATTCCTTGGTGAGATCGGACCCTGTTCTGTTTTCCTCGCTCGGCGATTGTTCTGAACCAGTAATGAACCAGTTTGCCGAAATGGTCCGATTTCGGCTCAATCTTAGCAGGCCAATATCGATTCCGCCAAATTTTTTTCAGCGATTTCCGAAATTGTCCCCTGGGCGCAAGGCAGCGCGCCTGTTCTTCAGGCGGTTTTTCGGGGTCTGGTCCGCGCGCCTGGGCGGTCGCGAGGGACGGTTCAGGGCTTCTGGCCGCGGAAGTGATGCGGGCAATGCTCGCCCGACCTCACCACCGGGACCATCGCGATCCATGTCTTGATCTGCTCGGCCACGGCGTCGGCGCCCAGCTGTTCCTCGAACTGCACCCGCTCAGGTCCGGTCAGGCGGTCCAGTTCAGCCTGGGCCTGATCGCGATACCACGGGTTGCGGTTGGTCAGCGCGACCGAGCGGAACCCCGCGCCTTCCAGCGCCTTGCGGTAGCGCTCGGGCGATGCCATGGCGAAGTCGAGCCCCTCGCACTCGATGTAATAGGCCATCTCCTGCGATGGTGTGCTGTCATGCGAGATCATCCAGTCGGAGGCGGCGAACCAGCCGCCGTTTTTCAGTACACGGAAGGCGTCGGCGGCCAGCGCCTCCTTGTCTGCGATATGGACGATGGAATCCTTGGAAAAGACCAGATCGACAGAGCCATCCTCCAGTGGCAGGGGTCCGGGCGCGACCTGGCGGATCTCGATCCGGTCCTCCAGTCCCGCCTCGGCCACCAGCCGCCGCGCGGTTTCGCAGACGTCCCGTTCCACATCGAGCCCGATCACCCGGCCCGCGCCTTGCTCCTGCACCAGAGTCAACGCCACCCCGCCCGCGCCCGAGCCGATATCGACCACAGTCTTGCCGGTCAGGTCGAGCCCCTCGACGATTCGGCCCACCTCCTCGGGCCCGCCGGGCGAAAGATAACCCTTGCCCCAGAGCGCTCCGAGAAAGGTGATGACGGACGGGTCGTAATGCTCGGTGTCGCTCATGCGGGATCCTCCTCGATTCCGAAGCCCGCCCGGAACGCAGCTTCATGCGCCGGGAAGGCTGCCGACAGATACCGGGTGGCAAGTCGCATCGGCTGGTCAAGATCGGGCGGCCGGTTCGACAGATACATCGACAGCCACAGACCGTC
>JAUIBJ010000372.1 GCA_030428025.1 Alphaproteobacteria bacterium | reverse complement strand
TGCATGTGCTGGTGATCCCCAAGGGGCCCTTTGTCTGTCACGACCATTTCGCGGCCGAGGCCAGCGAGGCGGAACTGGTCGATTTCCTGCGCGCCACCGCCGAGGTCTGCCGGATCACCGGCGTCGCGACCGGTTCGGGCGGCGAGGGATACCGGACCATCGCCAATGCCGGCGAGAACGGCGTGCAGGAGGTGCCACATTACCACCTGCACATCCTCGGCGGGCACAACATGGGGCGGATGCTTCCCAACGCCTGACCGGGCGGGGCTGTCAGTACCCGTCTGCCTTCCAGCCGAAGAACACCTTGGTGACGTCCTCCGTCACCTCCCATGTCACGCGCATGCCGTCGCGCAGGAAAAGGCTGTCCCCGGGGCCGAGGCTGGTCACCTTTCCGGTCGCATGGTCGGTGATGCGGCAGCGTCCCGCGAGGACAGTCATCAACTCGTCGCCCTGCTCGGTGCAGTCGAATACGCCCCTTGTGCAGCGCCACAGGCCAAAGCGCGTGGCCTGCCCCGGCCCGCCGGCCTCGATCCGGCCCGAGGTGCGCGGATCGCCCTCGCGGATCGCATAGGCGCTGGCCGGATTGTCGAGAGGCCAGGACTCCAGCGCGCCGACGTCATCGCCGGGCTTGTACTGACGCATGTTCTCCTCCCGCCGGGTTATCCGTCACCCGCCGCAATCAGGCTGGCTCATACCGGTGTCTGCGTGAACGACCAGAGCTTGTGCTCGATCGCCGTTTTGCCGCAGCCCTCGGCCTTGTTGGCCTCGTAGACCGCCGCGTGATCGGTCGTGGGATGACGGATCGTCAACTGCCACAGCACCGGCTGACCGGCGAGGTTCTTGAACCGCCAGAGAAACTCCACCGTGCGGTCGTCGATCACCGCGAGGCTGCCAAGATCGTTGGGCGAGAACTCTGCGGCGTGCTCGCCGAGGAACAGATAACAGCCCAGCCCGATGCGGCGCCCATTCGCCTGAAGCAGGTTCACCTCCTTGGCGATCCGGTTGATCAGCAGGTCGACCGGGTAATCGCCGGCATTGACGCCCCCCTCGCACGGATAGTCGAACATGCCGGTTTCGTCGCAGAGAGTGATCTTGCGCTCCCCGCCAAGTGCCACGGACCGCAGGGCACTGCGATAGTAGCTGTCGTCTTCAAGCGCGTTTCGGCGTGTCTCGGCGGATTTCAGAATACCGCTCAGGCCGGATGGAAGGGCTTCCAGAACATCCGCCCACTGCTGGGGCAGCTTGTCGTTGGTCAGGTCGTTCGCAACCTCGAGGGGCTGAAAGCGATAGGCCGCGAATTCGTCCTCGTCAAAGACCGCCTTGTCGGGCCCGTAGCAAAGATTCTCGTTCCACCCTTGGGAAAAGGCCGCTTGCCGCGAATAGAGCATCGCGCTTTTGGCGATAAGCAGATCGGCCCCCACCAGACGGCCCTTCAGCGCATCGGAAATCCCGTCGCAAAGGCGTTTGAGATCCTGCTTGTCCGTGCCCACATCGGACCACACCGCTTTCGTCGACGGGTTGTTGTGGATGAACTGGTCGAGCGGCTGCACCAGATCGAGAGTGACGTGGATCTCGCTGTCGCGGATGTCGTCCCATGTGGGATCTTCGTTGGCCAGCAGGATGGAGGGCGCGTAATCCAGCGAAATCACCACGCGCAGGCGGTTTCTGTCATCCGTCGCGGTCGCCCGTTCGACATTTTGCGGGTAGAAATCGGCCTCGACGCGGTACACCTCGCCCGATTTCAGGCTCAGCGTCTGCACGGCGGTCACGGTCTGCACGCGCTCGAACTCGTCCATCAGGTCATCGACCGCGCCGAGCACGCTGCCGGCGGTCCGGGCCTTGGACCCGAAGAGAAGGCTCTTGAGCTTGGAAAGACCCACCTTCTGGCCGGTGCTGGCGTCGTTGAATTCCTCGCCCATGTCATTGCCCAGCGCAAAGAGCGTCTCGACATTCCCGGCGGTGAAGTCGCGCGTCTTCGAGCGGTGCAGCACCAGTTGCACCCGGCGCGTGCCGTCGCTTCTAAAATAATGGCCGATATCGCCGCCGAAATCGATCATCTGATTATCCGAAATGGCGGTGAAGCTGTCACGCTGCGTATAGGCATAGACCGGGCGACGGTGGATCACTTCCGTTTCGCCGCCCTTCGTCTCGACCACCTCGATCGACAGCATGTAGGCGCGGTCGGCTTCGGTGAAGAAGCTGCCCAGCCAGCCCAGAAACGACCGGTCGGCGAATTCCCGGTCTGCAGGCTTGAGGTCCACATCCAGCGGCTGACGGGTCTCGGGGTCGACAAGCCGGAAGGAGAGCCGCGCGTATCCCAATCGTCTGGGGGCCTCGTCCAGCCGCACCGGCCTGACGCTCAGCTTCGACAGCGGGGGCGTTTCAGGTTCGATCGTTTCCGTATTGGAAACAATGTCCCTTTCCGAACAATCACTCACCTCCGGATTGCAGGCCCAGGTTGGCGCGCCTCCGAAGCCCAGAACAAAGGCCAGAACACACGCAAAGAGAAGTCCCCTCATCGAATCCCCCCAAAAGATTTAATATTTTCCACAAATTAGAGCATATTTTTTCCGTTCCGTCGACCTGGCCGCGTGCCGACGGCGGCGCGGCACGCCTTGCGTGTTACGCACGGGACGATCCTGCTTGCCTCCGCGGCCCCGATCCCCATATGCAGGCGCATGACACAGGAAACGGATCATCGACCCATGACACTTCGCGACCGTGCCGGCGCCTTCGTCGACCGGCCTCTCGTTCGAAACTTCATTCTCGGCGTGATCCTTTTCAACGCCGCCGTTCTGGGGCTGGAAACCTCCCAAACGGCGATGCGCGCGGCGGGGCCGCTGATCTTGACGCTCGACAAGATCTGTCTGGCGATCTTCGTCATCGAGATCGGGCTCAAGCTCTTCGCGCGCGGCACCGGCTTCTTCCGCAACGGTTGGAACATCTTCGACTTCACCATCGTAGGGATATCGCTCATCCCGGCGGCGCAGGGACTGTCGGTGCTACGGGCTCTGCGGATCCTGCGGCTGCTGCGGGTTCTGTCGGTCACGCCCTCGCTGCGCAGGGTGGTCGAGGGGCTGATGAGCGCCCTGCCCGGCATGGGCTCGGTCTTCCTGCTGATGGGTATCATCTTCTATATCGGCTCGGTCATGGCCACGAAGCTTTTCGGCGTGGCCTTTCCGGAGTGGTTTGGCACGCTGGGGCGCTCGGCCTATTCGCTCTTCCAGATCATGACGCTGGAAAGCTGGTCGATGGGGATCGTGCGCCCGGTAATGGAAACCTATCCCCAGGCTTGGGCGTTCTTCGTGCCCTTCATCCTGGTCACCACCTTCGCGGTGGTGAACCTTGTGGTGGGTCTCATCGTGAATTCCATGCAGGATGCGCACCACGCCGAGGATGCGGAACGCACCGATACCTACCGCGACGACGTGCTGGCCCGTCTCGACCGGATCGAGGCGATGTTGCAGGAACGGTCCGGAAAGCCGGACTAGGTGGGGCAAGGCGTTACCGGCTCCGGGTCAGTTCCAGGAAAACATCCTGCAGATCGGCCTGTTCGGTCTGCACGTCGCGGATGCGGATGCCGGCGCGGCGGACCGCCGCCAGAACCTCCTCGGCCGGGGTGCTGCGAGCCTGATAGTTGAGCGCCAGCGCGCCGTCCGGGCGGCGTTCGACCTCGATGCCGGGGGCTTGCGGAAGCTCCGTCACCTCCTCTTCGGGATGGATGATCATCGTCTTGCCATCGAGCCGGCTGAGCAGGTTCGCGGTGCTGTCCTGCGCCACCAGTTCACCGTGATTAATGATCGCGATCTCATCGCACATCTGCTCGGCCTCTTCCAGGTAATGAGTGGTCAGAACGATCGTCATCCCCTCGTCGTTGAGCCGCCGCACATTCTCCCACAGCATCTGCCGCAGTTCGATATCCACCCCCGCCGTAGGCTCGTCGAGTACGAGGACGTGCGGATGATGCACCAGCGCCTTGGCCAGCAGAAGCCGCCGTCGCATGCCCCCGGAAAGCGTGCGCGCATAGGCATGCGCCTTGTCCTCAAGCCCCACCAGGCGCAGGATTTCGTCGCTTCGCCGCTGCGATCTCGGCACGCCGTAAAGCCCCGCCTGCACCTCCAGCGCCGCGCGCGGGGTGAAGAACGGATCGAGGTTCAGCTCCTGCGGCATGACCCCGATCGAGGCGCGGCTCTGGCGCGGATTCACGTCCTGGTCGAAGCCCCAGATCGTGACCTTTCCGGCGGTCTTGATCACCAGCCCCGCCAGAATGTTGATCAGGGTCGATTTGCCGGCCCCGTTCGGCCCCAGAAGGCCGAAGACGCAACCGGCGGGGATATCCAGATCGACGCCGTTCAACGCGTGTTTTTCCGGCTCTCCCCGCCGGCCGCGGTAGATCTTGGTCAGCCCGCGTATTTCAACGGCGTTCGCACCCATGCTTGGTCTTGCCCCTGCCTTTCCGATCGCTCATAGTCGCACCTAGTTGAAATCCAGCCGAAAGGAAACGGCCAGATGGTGACAGAGGCCCCGG
>JAUIBJ010000371.1 GCA_030428025.1 Alphaproteobacteria bacterium | reverse complement strand
ACGATCCACGCCAACAACGCCCGCGATGCGATCAGCCGACTCGAAAACATGGTGGCGATGGCAGGGATCGAGATGCCGCTCAAGGCGGTGCGCTCGCAGATTGCCTCGGCCGTGAACCTTCTGGTGCAGGCCAGCCGCCTTCAGGACGGTTCGCGCCGGATGGTGTCGGTGACCGAGATCACCGGGATGGAGGGCGACGTGATCTCGATGCAGGAAATCTTCCGATTTCAGCGGACCGGCCTGACCCCCGACAACAAGATCATCGGGCATTTCACCGGGACCGGCGTGCGGTCGAACTTTTCCGAGCGGTTCCGCCTCTGGGGCTACGACCTGCCGCCAGCCATCTATGAACCGGTTTCGGGGTAACGGCCATGAGCATCAGCATCGAACCAGTCATCTACGGTCTGATCTTCGTCGGCGTCCTTGTGCTGGTCGAAGGCATCTATCTGACGGTCTTCGGCAAATCCATCAGCCTCAACAACCGGGTCAACCGCCGGCTCGACATGCTCGACAAGTCGGGCAACCGCGAAGAGGTGATGGAAAAGCTGCGCAAGGAAATGACGCAGCACCTCAGGGCGCGCAACATACCGATCTACTCGATTCTGTCGTCCAAGGCACAGAAGGCGGCCATCGCCTTTTCGCCGAAACAGCTGATCATGCTGATGGGCGGGCTTGCCGTGCTGGCCTTCGCTCTGCTGACCATCGGCACCGATACCCAGTTGCCGGTGCGGGCGGTGGTCTCCGTGGGCATGGGCGTGGGCGGCGTCTTCGTCTGGATCAACTCCAAGGCGTCGAAGCGGATGAAGCTTCTGGAAGAGCAACTGCCCGACGCCATCGAACTGATGGTGCGCTCCCTTCGCGTGGGCCACCCCTTTTCCTCCGCCATCTCCATCGTCGCCAACGAGGTCGCCGATCCGCTGGCCACCGAATTCGGCATCATCGCCGACGAAAGCGCCTATGGCCGCGACATCGGCGAGGCCTTGAAGGACATGGCCGAGCGGCTGGATATGCAGGATCTGCGCTTCCTCGCCGTGGCGGTGACCATCCAGCAGCAATCCGGCGGCAACCTGGCAGAGATCCTCGAAGGTCTGGCCAAGGTGATCCGGGCGCGCTTCCGCCTTTTCCGCCGGGTGAAGGCGATCACCGCCGAGGCGCAGTGGTCGGGCAAGTTCCTGTCCGGCTTTCCGATCCTGGCGCTGATCGGCATCCAGATGATCAAGCCCGACTATTACGACGAATCCATGGGCCACCCGCTGTTCATTCCCGCATGTATCGCCGTGGGCGCCTTCCTGGTGGTGAACATCTTCGTCATGCGGGCGCTGGTCAACATCAAGGTCTGAGGCACAAAAATGGGCATTCTCTCGCAGATCACCGGCATGCTGACCGATCAGCTCGGCCCCTTCGGGCCGCTGATCGCGCTCGGCACGCTGGGAGTGGTGATGATCCTGATCACCATTCCCATCATGATCAAGCAGGCGCAGGATCCGCTCGACAAGCTGAAGAAGGCCAACAACACCGGCAAGCCGGCCGGCAAGTCCAAGGACGCGCTGCGCACCAAGTCGCGCAACGAGAAGCTGGACAAATACGCCAATTTCCTCGAACCGCAGGACGAAAAGTCGCTCAGCCAGATACGCCTGACGCTGATGCAGGCGGGCTATCGCGATCGCGACGCCGTGCGCTATTTCCACTTCTCGCAGTTTGCGCTCGGCATCGGCGGGCTGGTGTTGGGCGTGATCTATTTCGTGCTCTTCATGTCGGGCGAAGAAACCACGACCTCCCAGACGCTCATGTATACGCTCGGGCCGGGTGGCGTGGGCTACATGATCCCGAAATACTGGGTCACCAAGCGCAAGCAGAAGCGGCAGGAAGAGATCGAGCAGGGCTTTCCCGACAGCCTCGACATGATGCTGACCTGCGTCGAGGCGGGCCAGTCGATGGACCAGGCGATCATCCGCGTTTCGAAAGAAATCCGCGCCTCCTTTCCGGCGCTTGCCGACGAATACGAGATCGTCTCGCACCAGATGAAGGCCGGCCGAGACAAACCGTCAGTGCTGGGCGACATGGCCGAACGCTGCGGCGTGCAGGACATCTCCAGCTTCGTGACCGTGCTGATCCAGTCGCAGTCCTTCGGCACCTCGATCGCCGATGCGCTCAGGGTCTATGCCAGCGAGATGCGTGACAAACGGGTCATGCGCGCCGAAGAAAAGGCCAACAAGCTGCCGACGAAGATGACATTGTCCACGATGATGTTTACAGTGCCTCCACTACTGATCATCCTGGTCGGTCCCTCGGTGCTGGGCATCATGGAACTGTTCGCGATGGGCGGGAAGTAAAACAAGAACGGCCTGAAAAAGGCAGAGCAGCAATGATACGGGCAGGAACGGCCTTCCTGACATGCCTCGCGCTTGCCGCCTGCGGCGAAAGCGTGTCGCGCGACAACCCCTGGGCGCCGGGCATCAAGACCGGCGCCGAAGCTGTTGATGGCATGCTTGTCGGCCACCGGCTGATGGATGCGGGCGAATACGAACTGGCCATCGACGCCTATTCCCGCGCCGCCCTGACCGAGGGTATGAGCGCCGAGGTGCTGGCAAGCATCGGAACCGCCAATCTCAATCTCGGCCGCCTGCACACCGCCGAGCGGCTGTTGCGCAAGGCGCTCGACAAGGATGAAGAGAGCCCCGAGATCTGGAACAACCTTGGCGTGGTGCTGATGGAACTGGGCAAGATCGCCGAGGCCGAACAGGTTTTCCGCCGCGCCTATGCCTTCGACAATGGCGAAAGTGACTCAATCCGAGACAATCTGCGGTTAGCATTGGAAAAATCGGAAAAATCCGATTATGCTGACGATCAAGACCAAGATTACAAATTGGTACGGCGGGGCAGCAGCGACTATCTGATCCGCAAGATACCATGACGAGGCGAGAGCAGTAAAAGGACGCAAAAATGCGCCACCCCATCCTTCTGAGCATCTGCGCGGCCAGCGCATTTGCCCTGACCGCTTGCGACAGCAAGACCGGGGCCGATGTCGACCGCGCCTTTCAGGGCGTCAATGTCGTGGACGAGTCCAACCTCAACGACGTCATGCTGACCGTGGCCGACCCCAACGAGGCGGTCTCCTATTTCCAGCGTGTGAACGGCGAACAGCCCGACCGTATCGACGTGATGCGCGGGCTGGCGCAGTCGCTCGTCCGCGCCAAGCGCACGACCGAGGCGGTCTCGGCCTGGAAACGGGTGGTCGATCATGAAGAATCGACCGACGATGACAAGATCGACTTCGCCGACGCGCTCATCCGCAACAACGAATGGGCCCGCGCCGATCAGGTGCTCGACACCGTGCCGCCCACGCACGAGACCTTCAAGCGCTACCGGCTGGAGGCGATGGTGGCCGACAGCAACCAGGAATGGAAGAAGGCCGACAGCTTCTACGAAACCGCCATCGGTCTGACCACCCGGCCGGCGGGGGTGATGAACAACTGGGGCTATTCCAAGCTGACCCGCGGCGATTTCGCCGATGCCGAGCGGCTCTTCTCCGATGCCATCCGGCAGGACAGCGGCCTGTTCACCGCCAAGAACAACCTCGTACTGGCCCGCGGCGCGCAGAAGAAATACACCCTGCCTGTGGTCCCGGCCTCGCAGACCGAGCGGGCCCAGCTGCTCTACACGCTGGCGCTTTCGGCCATCAAACAAGGCGACACAACAATCGGCAAGGGCCTCCTGCGCGACGCCATCGATACCCACCCGCAGCATTTCGAGGCCGCGGTGCGGTCGCTGCGCGCGCTCGAGGACAACGTGGCGAACTGACCGGGATGTCTTTGCAGATCACCCCGGCAGAGGCGCTCTGGTTCCTGCCCTTCGTACTGCCGCTCTGCCTCTGGGTCATGTGGAGCGACCTGAAGGCAATGCGCATTCCCAATCTCGCGGTGCTGGCGCTGGCGGGGGTGTTTCTGGTCGTGGGTCTCGCGGCGCTGCCGCTCTCTGAGTATCCGTGGCGGCTGGCCACTATGGCAGTGGTTCTTCTGGCGATGTTCGTGGCCAATGTCGCGGGTGTGATGGGCGCGGGCGACAGCAAGTTCATCGCCGCCGCCGCCCCCTTCATCGACCCCGCCGATGTGGGCCCGCTCTGTTTCATCTTCGCGGCCAACTTGCTGGCCTGTTTCACCACTCACCGGATCGCAAAATATTCCGGCCTTCGCCGGCTGGCGCCCGACTGGACAAGCTGGGACCGCGGGCGCAAGTTTCCCATGGGTTTTGCCCTGGGCGGCACGCTGGTCATTTATCTTGCCTTGGGCGCAGCCGGCCGTCTCTGACCCGCGCCGCCCTCTGCGCGCCCGCCCCGCACCACATTTTCGGCACGTTTTTTAGCGATAAGACGGGTGGGCTGGTCCGTCCGACCGGCAGAGAGGAAAGGGGCAGGTCCGATGAACATGCAGGTGACCCAGGGCGTTCAGCCGCCGCCGCCGCCGATGCGGCTGGAAGAGATGCGGCTGCCCGTCGTGATGATGCGCGACATCCTGATCAAGACGATGTTC
>JAUIBJ010000370.1 GCA_030428025.1 Alphaproteobacteria bacterium | reverse complement strand
CAGACCCTCTCTTAGATCAGGCCGCCATCTGTCCCAAAATCCCTGACGACGCACAAGGCACAGAACCCGCTGTGCTTAGCTTGGTGCCGTTATCTTCGGTATGGACATTCGGCCGGTGAGTCAGGCCACGGCAACCAGATAGTCCTGCGTCGATGCGTTTCGTGCTACTTCTTCAGGTATCGATAAACATCAGGTTCCGGGAGGATGCGTCTTCTTCCCTGGCATTGCAGAACTAGGAGCCGAAATATGCCTAAGGCGAAGAGAAGGACAGAGGCCCCCCCTTGTCTTGATAATCTGGACATGTCGTTGAGGCTCGACGGGGCGGACTATGAAGCAAAACTGGTCAAGCTGCAGCACAAGCTTACCAAAATCCAGCAGGCCTACCTGTTCTCGGGCCACTCTGCGGCGATCGTGTTCGAGGGCTGGGATGCGTCCGGCAAGGGGGGCACGATCCGGCGCATTTCATCCGCGCTGGATCCGCGGAGTTTCAAGGTCTGGCCAATTGGAGCACCACGCAATTACTATCTCGAGAGGCATTATCTGGCCCGGTTCATGGAGCGGCTTCCGCCGTCTGGTGCCATCACCATCTTTGACCGATCCTGGTACGGGCGTGTCCTTGTCGAGCGAGTCGAAGATCTAACTCCCGAAGGTCGCTGGCGCTCCGCCTACGACGAGATCAATGCTTTCGAAAAGATGCTGGTGGATGATGGCACGCGGATTGTGAAGATCTTCATGCACATAACGCCGGAAGAGCAGTTGAAGCGCTTCGAGCGACGCCTGCTGGATCCTATCAAACGGTGGAAGCTCAGCTACGAAGACTTCCGAAACCGCAAGCATTGGCCAGAGTACCAGGAGGCAATCGACGAGATGTTTGCCAAGACATCGACGAAGCACGCGCCGTGGATTGCGGTTCCGGCAAACAACAAGAAACATGCGCGCGTCGCGGCAATGACCGAGATCGTCAAAGGCCTGTCGCGTGGCGTCGATCTTACACCGCCGCAGTTGGATGCCGCCGTTCTGGATGAAGCGAACAATCACTTCGATCTGCCTGAACCTCTGGTCCGGGGTTTGGCCGGGTTGACGGAGTGACTTGTCGCAAACCCGGAGGGAGCCGGGATTCGAAGGCGATTCTGACGGCTGAGCGCCGGGTGAGTCAACACGCTTGCGGCAGTTGTCCTACTGCGAGCGCGCGGCGAAAATCCGGCACGTCTGCCATGGGCCCAAACCCGACCTCGAAAGCGGCGATGAAATCACCCGGCGCGCAAGCACGGAACGCAACACAAACACCTGTATCGCAAGGTGTATCTGGCAACGACCACCACCACCGGTAACATCCGGGCGGTGGACTTCACCTCGGGTCGGGAGGGCGATAACCCGGTTTTTTCCGACCTGCGAAGCCAGCTGCCTCCTAGGTGTTCAGTTCCGGAATCTGCACGATCCGGGCTTCAGAACCCGATCTCATCATCGCCCCCGGGGTGCCATCGCCCTCCGCCCGGCATGGACACATATCAAGTTTCGTGGGATCAGTCCGCTTCGTCCATCGTCGTTGCGTTCAACTGGGCATAGCGTTCCTCGCCGATCTTGCTGAGCAGCTCCAGCTGGGTTTCGAGGAAATCGCTGTGCCCCTCTTCATCGGCCAGAAGCTCCTCGAACAAGGCCATGCTCACGTAATCGCCCGCATCGTGGCAGACATCGCGCGCCTCCTTGTAGAGCGCGCGGGCCTCTTCCTCGGCGGCGAGATCGCATTCCAGCGTTTCCTTGGGCGTCTGCCCGGTCCGGATCGGATCGAGTTTCTGCAGGTTCGGATGACCTTCGAGCATCAGAATCCGCTCGATCAGCTTGTCGGCGTGCTCCATTTCCTCGATGGATTCCTCGCGGCTCTTCTTGGCCATACGGCCGAGCCCCCAGTCGTCCTGCAGCCGGTAATGCAGCCAGTACTGGCTAACCGCGGTCAGTTCGCTACGCAGCGCCTTGTTCAGATACTCGATGACCTTTGGATCGCCCTTCATGTCCGCTGTCTCCTTTTTGATCCAGTACATGGTCGCGGAGATTCAGCGGCACTTCAAGGTTCGAATTGCTGCGCATCGTGCTGAGAAACAACGGCATACACCCGCCGCAGTCGGCGGATTTGCCCAACGCGTGGTAGATCTTGCCCGGGCTGATGATCGTGTCGGGGTCGGACGCGCGCATCCAGTCGATGGCGTCGTGGATCTCGTTGTCCGAAATGTTCATACAATGACAGACGATCACGGGACGATCCTCGGCAGAAACCTAATTCTTATATTATTACTCGGAATATCGGCGGCCCGCCAGAAAAACTTTACTAATAATATCAGGTATCCGATTCGCAACCATCGTCCGAAAAAAGTTCGGGGACGCAGAAAACTGCGCCCCCTGCCCTGATTTCGACGCGGTAACCGCACCCGACCGCACCGAATCAGCCGACCCCGTTCGCCCGAGGGAAATCGCGCGCGGGAGGCCGGATCGGGCCGTTACTGGAACACGGCGCTGGGGTTATCGAGACTGTCCGAGCCTTCGAACTCGATATTCTCCAGCCCGAGAGCAGCAACGATCCGTTCGATGGTCTTGGCCTGATCGATCAGGCCGTTGACGCCGCCCATGACCAGCGCCTCGCCCTTCTCGCTGCCCTGCTCCAGCATCTGGTCATAGGCAAAGCCGCCCTCCGCCGCCGCCTTGATCGCACCGAGCGCCTCCATGGTGGTGTCCAGCTTGCCGATCATTTCGTCGTTCAGCGCCGAATCGGATGCGGCCACCAGATCGGACAGAGATGCGCCACCGACATCCGAGCCGTCGATGCGGGTGTAGGTCCCGAGGTAGACATTCTGGATACCCTTGCCGTCATAATAATGGCTGTTGTGGGTGTTGTCCGAGAAACAGTCGTGTTCCTCCTCGGGGTCGTTCAGCATCAGACCCAGACGCATGCGTTCGCCCGCCTGTTCACCATAGGACAGCGACCCCATGCCGGTCAGCATGGCCACGATGCCCTTGTCTTCATCCGCAGTGACTGCGGCGCGGCCTTCGCCGCCCTCGGCCCATTGCGCAGCCATCCATTCCAGATCGCTCACCAGCAGGTCGGTCGCGGCGACCAGGTAATCCACCCGGCGGTCGCAATTGCCGCCGGTGCAGGCATCGCCGGTCGCGAAATCGCTGGCCGGACGTTTACCCGCGCCGGGGCCGTGTCCGTTCAGGTCCTGCCCCCAGAGCAGGAATTCGACGGCATGATACCCGGTGGCCACATTCGCCTCGATCCCGTCCGCTTCGTGCAGGGTTTCGGCCAGCAGCTCCGGGGTGATTTCGGTCGCGTCGATTTCCTTGCCGGCCAGCGTGAATTTCGGATGCGCAATCACGTTAAGAACGGCGAATTCGTTTTCGTCCGACGGCCCGCCATAGGAACTGTCAACATAGTCGATCAGCCCTTCGTCCAGCGGCCAGGCGTTTACCTTGCCTTCCCAGTCATCGACAATGGCATTGCCGAACCGGAACACCTCGGTCTGCTGGTATGGCACGCGCGCGGCCAACCAGGCTTCTTTCGCCGATGCGAGGTTTTCCTCGGTCGGGTCGGCAACCAAGGTGTTTACCGCCGCCTGCAACGCCTTTGCCGTGGTTAGGCTGTCTTCGTAGCCGGCCGCAGCAATATCGGCATAGGTATTGAGGACCTCGGCCTTGGTACCGGCCATGGCCGCGCTTCCCAACCCCAGTATGGTGGTCGCGAGGAGGACTCGTTTCATGTCGGGTTTCCTTTCAGTGACTGTCGTGAATCTCGTTGGCTGTGCCAAGGCGTGTCTGGCGGGCTGTGTCATTTGGTCAGGATCAGTTTGGCCGACCGGGTGATCCGCAGCATGTATTCGGCGTCACCCAGCCGGATTCTGGCCACCTGACCGCCCTCGGTCAGGTCCTCGGCCTTCCAGCAGGGAACGGCCGCGCCAATGGCTTCGGCGGGCATTTCGGGTTCCCCATCGTCCGCGCCTACCGTTTCCTCCGCTCGTTTGCGATCCGGTCCAGCAGCGCTTCCAGGTTCCATTCCTGCGGCCATTGGTGGTCTCCGGTTACATCGCCAAGCGTCAGCCTATCCGGCTCGGACGGACGGGACTCCGACCTCGGTTCGGTCGGATCCGGGTCTTTGGGCTCGGTCGGCATCATGATCTCGCCAGTTTTATCCCTCTCTTTAGCTGACTGGTTCAGTTGGGATTGTCAATCCGAGTTTTTTAATAAGAAATAGAAATCAGCATATCGGCCCGGCCCGCACAAAGGCGGCCGAAGCACAGATCATGGACCACGGCTTGCGTTCAGATCGCGGAAACCCGCACCAGGTGATTGTCAAAGGCCAGACCCGGCGCATAACGGGCGCGCTGACCATTCAGCGCGACGGATCCGTCCCCGCCGGTGGTCGCAAACCCGGCACGGGCCTCAGCGACCCCGCAAACGTCAGAGCTGCGGACCGTTTCCAGCAAGGACAACGACCGCGCGTCGAAGGTCGCGAACAGGCTGCCGCGCGGCGAGGTCAGCGCGACACGATCGCCGTCGCGCGAAAAG
>JAUIBJ010000369.1 GCA_030428025.1 Alphaproteobacteria bacterium | reverse complement strand
TCGGCTTCTGCACCGACGACCAGCGCGAGCATTTCTTCCATCAGGTGAACGACTTCGAGGGGATGCTGGTCGACGAGGGCATCCAGTTGTTCAAGTTCTGGCTCAACGTGGGCCGCGCCGAACAATTGCGCCGCTTTCTCAAGCGCGAGCGCGACCCGCTGAAACAGTGGAAGGTCAGCTGGATCGACGTGGAGGGCCTGAAGAAATGGGACGCCTACACCGAAGCCATCGGCGAGACGCTGGAGCGGTCGCATTCGGTCGATGCGCCCTGGACGGTGATCCGCTCGGACGACAAGCGGCGGGCGCGGGTCGAGGCGCTGCGGCATGTGCTGCTGGCGCTTGATTACGACCGCAAGTCGCACAAGGCGCTCGGCACGCCCGACCGGGCGGTCTGCGGCGGCCCGGACATCTGGAATGGCTAAGCGCGGCTATCATCACGGCAACCTGCGCCAGGCGCTGGTCGAGGCGGCGCTGGAGCTGATCGAACAGAAGGGCCCGGCGGGCTTTACCCTGTCCGAGGCGGCCAAGCAGGCGGGCGTCACCCCCGCCGCCGTCTACCGCCATTTCGCCGGGCGCGAGGACCTCATCGCCGAGGCCGCGCTGCAAGGCTATGCGATCTTCGCCGACGTGATGCAATATGCCTATGACAAGGGTCAGCCCTCGGCGCTGGCCAGTTTCGAGGCGACGGGCCGGGCCTATCTGGCCTTCGCCCGCAAGTATCCCGGCCACTATATCGCGATGTTCGAAAGCGGGATTTCGGTGAACCGCACGCCGGAACTGGCCGCCGCTGCCGCCCGCGCCCGCGCCGGGCTGGAACGCGCGGCCGAGGAGCTGAGCCAGCACATCCCGCCCGAAAAACGCCCGCCGCCCTCGATGTTCTCGGCCCATGTCTGGGCGCTCAGCCACGGTGTGGTGGAGCTGTTCGCCCGCAACTCGCCGGGCACGCAAAGCCCCTTCCCGCCCGAGGATCTGCTGGAAAGCGGCATCGGCATCTATCTTCGCGGTCTGGGCCTCATCCCGCCCGACGCCTGAGCCTCAGTCGCGCCGCAGCGCCTTTTCCAGATAGGGCGTGAGAAAAAGCGCACCGGTATCCGAGGCATGGTCGTCATCCATGTAAAGCGCATCGTCACCGCGCAGCCAGGCAAAGCGGTCGCCCTCTTCATAAAGGTCGTCCAAAGTCACCACGCGCGCGCCGTATTCCCTGGCCAGGTCCCCGATCACGGTCCGCGCCCGGGCCTGCAGACGGTCGCTTTCTTCCCGGCTGACATAGGTGTTTCGGAACCAGGCACGCGCCTCGGGCTCGTCAAGCCCCAGAAGCATGGCGTTCTGGACCAGAATGCCCGGCACCACCTTCTGTTGCGGGATCTGCGAGACCACCACCACCTCGGTCCCGGCTTGCGTGAAGGTCTCGAAGGTACGGCGCAGCCCGGACTCAAAGCTCGCCCGCCATTCGCTTAGGGAAATGAATCGCTTGCCGGGCGTGTCGGATAGGCGGAACTGCGGATCGGGGCCGTTGTAGTCGCCCGAGGCATAAAGGCTCCAGCGGGCGATCAGCACCACGGTGCCGACATCCTTCGCGCGGATCTCTTCGGCGTAACGCAGCATCGCGTCGTGGCAGGCCCGGCTTTCAAGCCCGCCGCGCGCCAGATGCACGCCCAGAATCGGCGGGCAGCCAGGCTTGTCACCCAGAAGGATCTCGGCATTCAGTTCCTCGGCCAGCGGCTCGAAGGCGGGCAGCAGCGCGCGGGAATGGCTGTCTCCCAGAATGGCGATGCTGCGCTCGGGCGTCTCGGCCGTGTAGACGGTACAGAGGTCGTGGTCCGCCTGTGTCGTCGTGTCCGGGCAGAGCGAAAACGCCGCGTGGTCGATCGTCTGGTCATAGAGCCGTGCCAGAAAGGGCGAGCCGTCCATATGCAGGCGCGAGGGCCATCCCTCCACCGCCTTGCCCCAGAGCCCGAAGCCCGCGAAGGCCACGATACCCGCGAGGCTTGCCGCGAAGATGCCGCGCTGCGTGGGCAAGGCCCGCGGCGCCCGCCCCCGGAAGGGCTGTTCCACGAAGCGCCAGCTTGCCCAGGCCAGCACCAGTGCCAGAAGCGCCAATGCCAGCATCGCCCAGTCCGGCACATCCACCGGGCTGCGGATGCGGGCGAAGGCAAAGATCGGCTGATGCCAGAGATAGGCGCTGTAGCTGATCAGCCCCACCGCCACCAGGGGCCTGAGCCCCAGAAGGCGCGCCGTCAGCGTTGATTGCTCGGCGAAAAGGATGATCAGGCAGGTACCGACGACCGGCACCAGCGTATAGACCGACGGAAAGGGAATGGAGGCGTCATAGACCACCGTGGCGAAGAGGATCAGCGCGAGGCCCAGGGCCGCCAGCCCCTCGCTTCTCATCTGCGGCCGCTGGTAGAGAATGGCGGCGCAGAGCGAGCCCGCCAGAAGCTCCCACAGCCGCGACGGGGTGAAATAGAAATTCTGGTTGGGATAGGTCCGCCAGGCCCATTCGGCCACCGCCAGCGAGGCCAGCGCCAGAAGCGCGAAGACGATCAGGAACTTTCGCCGCACGAAGGCGCCGAGCGCGAACAGGACCAGCGGGAAAAGCAGGTAATACTGTTCCTCCACCGCCAGGCTCCAGGTGTGCAAAAGCGGGCGCAGATCGGCGTCGAGGTCGAAATAGCCGCCATGTTCGAGGAAATGGATGTTGGAGATGAAAAGCGCGGCAAAGGCAAGGGAGCGGGCGAAATCCTCGAACGGATAGGGCGGCACCCACATCCAGGCGAAGGGAATGCAGGCCACCAGCACCACGAACAGCGCCGGCAGGATGCGTCGGGCACGGCGTTCGTAGAAGCCCAGCACCGAATAGCGGCCGCGCTGGCGCTCGTCGATCAGGATGGTGGTGATCAGATAGCCGGAGATGACGAAGAACACGTCGACGCCGACGAAGCCGCCGCTCCAGAAACTCATGCCGGCATGGAACAGGATCACCGGCAGCACCGCCACCGCCCTCAGCCCGTCGATCTCGCGCCTGTACTGCACCGCCCGCCCCTGTCTGCCCGTTCGCGCCCGTATAGGAGCGGGGACGGGGCAAGGCAAGCGCGGGCGGGGGGTTGGTCTGCGTCAAGGCCTGCTCCGTAGCTGGTCTATGCGCCTGCGCGAATGGTGCTGATGACGCCGCCCGCCGGGCAGCCCCTTTCGAAAAACAAGGCGAAAACCGCTTAGCGCATTAGAGCTCGAGAAGCTTACTAGCCAATTGGAATACGAGTGACAACGACCCGATACAACCTATGGCGCCCTCGAAGAAATAGTCAGCTACGTAGCATCAAAACTAAAACCGTCTTTGATTTTTTCCTCAACCAACTCTGGCATATTCACATTAACTTTTTTCAGGATATTTGTAATCGCTTCTGCCATCTTCTCATTTGGCCGGGCTTTGCTTTTATTTTTGGGTGCCGGCACCTCACAATCACCAGTCTCTCCAAGAAATCGAAGAAAATCTCTAGCACCAGATTCTGTCGAAACGTCCTCAAGCGACACCTCAATCATGGGTATCTTGTTGGAAAACTTTTGGAGATAATACTCCTGCCGGGCTGCCATTTCATAACAATACCAAACAGGAGTTCCAACGCTACCAAATTTCATGAAGGGTTCCGGACTGACTATTTTCTTTCCATAAGAAGGGTGCAGATACCATTGCCAGGCAAGAGTAATATTCTCAAACTCGCGACGGGCCAAATAACTCAAACATTGCCTAACCAAATCACGCCGTAGAACGATCAAAGTTGTACTATCCTCCAATTCGTTAAGAATCAGATTTTCAACCAAACCGCACTTGCAGAGGGTGTGGTTTGTTTCTGCATAAACACCACCAGGAATGCTGGCAAATTTCCTTTTCCAAAACTCCTGAACAAATTCATTGTTTCCGAAATTGTTAAAATTCCGCATCGTCCTGATATCGGGCATTCTCACGCCGAAGTCATCAATATCCAGCGGCTCGTGAACAGCATTGATCTTGAGATTTCTTGAGAGAAAGGAGGCTAACCAAGCCGAGCCCGTTCTGCCCGCTGTTATCGTAAAATATGCGTTCATTTTCCTGCTCACCGCTAAAATTTTGGGGTTACTATGACCAAATAGAAAATGGCTTGCAATTTCTTGCAAGCCATTGTGTTTTTTATATTTTCTGCAAATTCAGAATTAGCGCTTCGAGAACTGGAAGCTGCGGCGGGCCTTGCGACGACCGAACTTCTTGCGTTCCACCACGCGGCTGTCACGGGTGAGGAAGCCCGCGGCCTTCAGCGCCGGTCGCAGGGCCGGATCGTAGAGCTGGAGCGCCTTCGAGATGCCGTGCTTGACCGCGCCGGCCTGCCCCGAAAGGCCCCCGCCCTTGACCGTGGCCATGACGTCGAACTCGTCCTCGACGCCGGCGACCGAAAAGGGCTGGCGCAGGATCATCTGCAGCACGGGGCGGGCAAAATACTTGTTCATCGCCTTGCCGTTCACCTCGACCTTGCCGGAGCCCGGCTTGATCCAGACGCGCGCCACGGCATCCTTGCGCTTGCCGGTGGCATAGGCGCGG
>JAUIBJ010000368.1 GCA_030428025.1 Alphaproteobacteria bacterium | reverse complement strand
GGCAGCATTTCGGAGTGTCTCCGAGGCGTTGGAAAACTGAACAAATGCGGACACAAAGCGGCTAGAGACCCGTCGCTGAACTTTCACCCAGCCGTCCCGGAACCATCCAGGTTGTGCGTCACCTTCCTAGGTTCAAATGGACTTCGGTATCTTCCCAATGACGCAAATCATGTCGTAGCCCTTTTTGCAGCATCTCCCTGAATGGCACTCCGATCTTTCCCAGATCGTGCAACGCTATCAGGAAAACCAGCGCGTCACGTCGCGACGGGGGTATCTCCATACACGCCAGCAAGGCCTCGGCAACCGCGGCCACATCGAACATGTGATAAACGGCGGGATGCCTATTGCCAGCCAGGGTGGACAGGCTCAGTTCGACACCTTCTCGCGCGAACCTCTCGGCCTGCCGGTTCAGCGGCTGATGCTGACCATATTTCTCAAAGGCGAGCATGGCGATCAGGCCGGGTCCGGCCCATCCGCGCGGGATCGCATGGAACGGTGCAGGCGGCTGGCTGACCTTTTCGCAGGCCCGGCAGGTGAACTTTTCGCGCACGGTCTGGATCACCTTCCACCGCCGTGGGATCACCTCCAGCGTCTCGGTGATGCTTTCGCCCATCTTCACGATACTATCCGAGCCACAGCAGGTGCAGGCGGCTGGCGCCTCGACAACAACCCGCTCGCGCGGTAGGTGATCGGGGAACGGCTTGTACACAGGGGGACGGCGCGTGAAGGCGCGCACCGTGGTTGGCTTTGGCAGCCGCCTGTTCGGTGGCCAGCGCATCCTCTGCCGCCGCCGTCTCCGGCTCTTCAAGCTGTAACTCCAGCTGATCGATCAGCCGGGCGCGCCGTTCCGACGAGATGCCGTATTTGTCGCGGCGCAGTTTGGCAATCTCGAGCTTTAGCTCCTGGATCATCGCTTCCGTGCAAGACACGACCGCACGGATCTGTGCCAGTTCGCTTTCCGTAACCTCAGCGGCGGCCAGGGCGGCGCGTAATCTGGCGAGTTCGGAAGCGGTGTTCGACATGGCGAATGTCTATCATTCGGGCTCGTGGGGCACCAACAAAAACAGGTCTGTCGATCAGATTTATCCAGCTTTATCAGGGTGTTGTGTCCAGCGTGGATTGCGCCAGTCGATCCCGTCCAGGAAATAGCCCAGCTGAGCTGCCGAGATCTGAACCGCCTCTCAGGATCGGCTTGCCGGCCAGATGAACTTGCCCGCCTCCAGGCGCTTCAGATAGAGCGACATGCCCACGCTATTAGGCCACAGGATCTTCACCAAATCGCCCTTGCGGCCCCGGAAGCAGAATATCTCTCCCGCGTGACCGGGCAGCCTTCAATATGTGCGAAGAGGGGAGGGCGTTCGAAGGCCGGGTGACGGCAATTTCACCGTCATTCCATTCAACGTCGCCAAGGATGCCAAAGCCGCCATCGCGTTCTATATCGCAGCCTTTGGGGCGACGGAAGAATTCCGCATGGCCGATCCCTCCGATGGCAGGATCGGCCATGCGGAGTTGAAATTCGGCGGCAGCATCGTCATGCTCGCCAACGCGTATCCCGACTTCGGCGCGCTCAGCTCAGATACGATCGGAGATTCACCGGTGACGTTGTGCCTGTTGATGAAATCCGTCGATGACGACCTAGTCCGCGCCGTCGATGCCGGCGCGACGGTCCTGCGTGTCGCGATCGATCAGAGTTGCGGCGAGCGCAACGCCATGGCGCAGACGCCACTGGCAACTAGATATGAACATGCGGCCGCGTCAGCTTTTCCCTGCATTGGACATGACATGAGCGGCTAATCGTTCTTGTCATACTCATCCGAGGCCATTGCCAGGGCGTCGATGTCATGGCTGGCGATGAACTTTCTCAAGGTAGTAAACTTCGCTTCGTCCCAGCCATAGATACCCAATTCCAGCAGCTTGGAAATGGTCACTGCCGGGAACCGGTCGCGGATCAGGGTTGCCGGATTCCCACCGACGATCGTGTATGGTTCAATATCCTTGGTGACGATTGCGCCGGACGCAATGACCGCGCCCTCGCCAATCGTGATCCCCGGCATGATCATCGCGCGCATACCAATCCACGCACCATCGCCAATTCTGGTATCGCCCTTGCCGACAAACGCATCCTTCCAGACTTCTGGAAACGGGTAGAGGCTGAACCAATCCATCCGGTGCGTATGGTTCCCGCCCATCAGGACCACGCATTCGGCCGCGAAACAGACATAATCGCCAATATAAAGCTGGTCGACCGGCCATATCGGTTCCCATGCCTGGAGGCTGTATGCGTCGCCGTAAAGGTAACGAACTACGCTTTCCTCGAATGACCCGGACCATGTATCGCTATAATAACTATGCGTGCCTCGAATGTGGATGTTCGGGTTCTTGACTGTCTCGTGCAGCAGCTCGACCTTCGACCAGTGCTTGGTTTGAGCGTTTTCGTTCTTCACCATTGTCAAAGCTGACCTGTTACGATTGATCGCGCTCCGATTATCATTTGGCAGGCTGCTGTAAAAGTCCACGAATGGCCATAGCGATACCGAATGGACCGATTTTCGCGCTGTCTCGTCAAGCTGATGGAAATGTCTCGCAATGAGGTTCACGGAACTCCACAATAGAGGCAATCGGCCTCTCTTCTACAAATCAGTTTTGGGATTTGCTGTTTGTATCCAGAGCGATAGCTGGATGCCGTAAGCAGTTGCCCCCCCCCGACGAAGTACAAGACCAGGAACTGGACTTCGTATGACACGGAGTTGAAGCAGTACAGGATCGCCATCCATTGACAAACACGCATCGAGGGCCAATCCATTGGCCGTCCCATTCCATGCAAGGTCAACGCCCATGAAACTTTCGCATTTCCTGTCCACCGTCTCGCTGGCGGTTCTGGCGGCCCCGCCGGCCGTGCTTGCCGGCCCCCTGAGCGAGGCGCAGCGCGCCGATATCTCCGCCACGTTGGCCGAGTATTATCCGCGCATGACCGAGGTAGCCGAGACGCTATGGCATAACCCCGAACTGGGTTATCTGGAAACGCAGACCGCCGCGTTGCTGCAGGATGAACTGAAGGCGCATGGTTTCAGCATCGAACAGGGCGTCGCGGGCATTCCGACCGCCTTTGTCGCCAGCCGCGGCAGCGATACGGGGCCGGTGATCGCCATCATGGCTGAAATGGACGCGCTGCCCGGATTTTCGCAGGCCGCCACGCCGGACAAACAGCCGGTCGAGGGGCTGGATGCGGGTCATGCCTGTGGCCATCACCTGTTCGGCGCAGGATCGGTCGCTGCCGCCATCGCCGTGGCCGACTGGCTGGAAGCGACGGGCTCCGAGGGTCAGGTCCGGCTCTACGGTACCCCTGCCGAAGAGGGCGGCTCGGGTAAGGTCTACATGGTGCGAGCCGGGCTGTTCGACGATGTCGACATCACGCTGCACTGGCACCCGTCGGATCGCAATTCGGCCGCGCAAGGCAGCTCGCTGTCCAATGTCAGCGCGAAGATCCGTTTTTCCGGACAGTCAGCACATGCCGCCATGGCACCTGACAAGGGCCGATCGGCGCTGGACGGGGTCGAGGCGATGCACATGATGGTCAACATGATGCGCGAACATGTGCCGCAGGAAACCCGGATTCACTATGTCATTACTGATGGAGGCAAGGCGCCCAACGTGGTGCCCGATTTCGCCGAATCCTACATCTATGTGCGCCATCCCGATCCGGCGGTGGTGGCCGATGTCTTTGCCCGGATCGAGGCCGCCGCGCAGGGCGCCGCGCTGGGAACCGGGACGGAGTACACCACAGAGCGGGTGGGCGGCGTCTATTCCGTCCTGCCAAACGATGTGTTGGGTCAGTTGATGGACCGCAACCTGCGCGCCGCCGATCCGCTCAGCTGGACCGATGAGGAAATGTCCTTTGCCCAGGAATTGTACGCGTCGTTGAAAGGCGCGCCCGAGATTGCTACCTATGCCGAGACCCAGCCCTATTCCTTTGGCGAGCAGGGCTATTTTTCCACCGATGTGGGCGATGTCAGCTGGGTCACGCCGACCGCCGGACTGGGCACGGCGACCTGGGTACCGGGCACCTGGGCGCATAGCTGGCAGGCGGTCGCGGCGGGCGGCACCGCGCTCGGTTACAAGGGCGCCGAACTGGCGGCCGAGACGCTGGCCACCGCCGCGGCCGAGCTGTTCCAGTCGCCCGAGCTCATCGAGGCGGCAAAGACCGAGTTCCAGCAGGCCCGCGGCTCGGATTTCAGCTATGTCGCGCTGATCGGCGACCGTGAGCCGCCGTTGGATTACCGCGCCCCCGCCAGCAACTGACGCGCGGCGCATCGAAAATTGGGCCGCCCGATGGGGCGGCCCTTTGCGTTCGTGTGGCTGCCCGGCGAGAACCACCCCACAGATAGTTGTTAGAGCGCTCCGCCTTTAACCTGAGGCATATCCGGCAGCCTCAAGATAGTTCCAGCATTCTTTGGGCGAGTACCCCAGTTGCGGCGAGCAGGGCCGCAGCAAGTTCGGACATCGTGATATCACCGTCCTGGCCGATGATCTCGGCAAAGAAGGCCCGGTGCGGGTCGAGCTTTCCCTTCCCCCTGG
>JAUIBJ010000367.1 GCA_030428025.1 Alphaproteobacteria bacterium | reverse complement strand
TCCTGGGCGATGACCGCGCGGTTAAGATGCCCCTCGGGCCAGAGCCGGGCGACGATGCCCGCCTCGTCCTCGACCAGTGCGCCGCCGGTTTGCGCCATCGCCTCGACGAAGGCGTCGTAGACCGCCTCGACCACAACCACCGAATTCTCCGAGGAACAGGAGGTGGCGTTGTCGAAGGTCTTGGAGGCGCGGATCTTCTCGGCCGCAGCCACCAGGTCGGCGGTTTCGTCCACGATCACGGTAACATTGCCCGCCCCCACCGCCACCGCCGGGGTGCCGGCGGTCTGGGCGCGGTGCACGTTGTTCTGACTGCCGGTGGCGATGATCTTGTCGCAGGTCTCCATCAGCCGCTGGGTTTTCTCCTTCGACCCGGGGGCGGGGACCATCTGCACCAGATCCGGGTCTTCGCCCACCTTGGCAAACTCGGCGTGGATGAATTCCAGCAACCGCTCGCAACTGGCCACGCCCTTGGGCGAGGGGGCCACGACGATGGCATTGCCGCATTTCAGGGCGTTGATAATGTTGTTGGCCGGCGTGGCGGCGGGGTTGGTCGAGGGCACGATCGCACCGATCACCCCCATCGGGCGGGCGATTTCGGTGATGCCGGTTTCAGCATTATCGCTGACGATGCCGAAGGTTTTCGCCCCGGCCAGATCGCGCATCAGGCCCAGCGTCTTGCGGTGGTTCTTGGTGATCTTGTCGGGCACGTTGCCGAGGCCGGTGGTGCGCACCGCCAGTTCGGCCAGCGCGCGGTTGCGGTCCGGTTCCATGATCGCCCATGCGGTGGCCGCGGCGGCGCGGTCATAGCGGGCCTGGCTTCCCTCCATCTCGTAGCGTCTCTGGGCCGCGCGGGCGCGGGCGATGATGGCGTCGAGCTCTGCAATCGGGTCGGGGGCGTTCATGGGTCAGCCTCTTTCGTTGCGGGTCGGGGCGCGAGTGGCCCCTGTCAGATGGGGTTGGGGCGGAAATCTGCCAAGGCAAACTCCTTTCCGTCCGGTTCAGGCACCGTGGTCCTGAAGGATCATGTCGCTCGCTTTTTCGCCGATCATGATCGCCGGCGCGTTGGTATTGCCCGACACGATCTGCGGCATGATCGAACAATCCGCCACCCGAAGCCCCGCGATCCCGTACACCTTCAGCCGGGGGTCGACCACCGCGTCCGCGTCCACCCCCATGCGGCAGGTGCCGGCGGGGTGATAGATGGTGGTGGAGCAATTGCGGATCCAGTCGAGCACCGCCGCGTCGCCCTCGGTGCCGGGGGCGGGGCTGTGGCTTTCGCGGATCTTGTGTTTCAGCGGCGCGTGGCCGGCGATTTCGCGTGCCACGCCCACGCCGTCGATCATGGTGCGACGGTCGGTCTCGGTGGCCAGATAGTTGGGACGGATCGCCGGATGCGCCGCGGGGTCGGCGGATTTGAGGCGAATTTCGCCCCGGCTTTCGGGCCGAAGCTGGCAGACCGAGACGGTGAAGGCCGAGAAGGGATGCACGCCCTCGCCCGGGCTGTCGGCCGACCAGGGCTGGATGTGAAACTGGATGTCGGGTGTGGCCAATTCGGGCCGGGTGCGCAGGAAGCCGAAGGCGAGGCTGGCGGCCATGGTCATCGGGCCGGTGCGAAAGAGCGCGTATTCCAGCCCGATCCGCCCCCGGTCGAACAGGCTGCGCACCTCGTCGTTCAGCGTGGGTTCATTGCACTTGTAGACCAGCCGGGCCTGCAGATGGTCCTGCAGGTTGCGGCCCACCTCGGGCCGGTCGGCCACGACTGTGATCCCGTGCTCTTCCAGATGCGCGCCGCAGCCCACGCCCGAGAGCATGAGGATCTGCGGCGAACCGATGGCGCCGGCGGAGAGCACGATCTCGCGCCGGGCGGTGGCGGAGAGCCTGCCGTTCGGGCCGCGGAGTTCTATCCCCGCGGCGTGGCCGCCCTCGATGATCAGCCGCTCGGTCAGGGTGCGGGTCATGATGGTGAGGTTCGGCCGCCGGCGCACATCCCGGCTGAGGAAGGCGACGGCGGCGGAACAGCGGCGGCCTTTTCGGGCGGTGAGCTGGAAATACCCCACGCCCTCCTGGTCGCCATCATTGCAGTCGGGGTTGAACGGATAGCCCGCCGCCTGTGCCGCTTCGACCCAGGCGTCGCAAATGGGCCTGGTAAGGCGCATGTCCATCACAGAAAGCGGCCCGCCCGTGCCATGCGCCGCGCTTGCGCCCCGGCCCTGATCCTCGGAACGCTTGAAAAGCGGCAGCACGTCGTCCCAGCCCCAGCCAGTGTTGCCCTTCTGTGCCCAGCCGTCGTAATCCTGCGGCTGTCCCCGAACATAGAGCAGCCCGTTTAGCGAGGACGACCCGCCCAGCACCTTGCCGCGCGGCCAGGCCAGCGACCGGCCGGCCAGCCCTGTGTCGGCTTCGGTGCGGAAGCACCAGTCGACGCTGGGGTTGTGCATGGTCCGGAAATACCCCACGGGGATGTGGATCCAGGGATTCAGGTCGCGCCCGCCCGCTTCGATCAGTAGCACGCGGTGCGCCGGGTCCGCGCTCAGCCGGTTGGCCAGAACGCAGCCCGCCGACCCGGCGCCTACGACGATATAATCATACTCCTGTCGATCCACGTCTTCCGTCTTTCGCTTGCGGTTTCATGCCCCCTGTCCTGCCCCGGCCGACGAGGACTTGGTGGCAAAGGCGAAGCCCGCGATCGGCAGCAGCAGGACAAGCTGCGCGATGAAGAACAGGTTGCTCTGGTCGGTCATGCCGAGGAAACCGCAGAATCCCGCCAGCCCCACCGTCCAGCGTTCCCACCCGGCCAGACGGCGGAACATGAACCCGTAGGCCGCCACCGACACGGAATACTGGATCAGCACCACCTCGACCAGCGCCGGCACCACTGCCCATGTGAGATTCGGGAAGGCCATGAGTTCGGGCGAGTAAACGAAAGCGAAGGGGATGATGAAGGTGGTCATCGCGATCTTGAGCGACTCCGCCGCCGTTTGCAGGAAGGAGGCATTCGCCAGTTTCGCCGCCGCCAGGACGCTGACCGCCACGGGTGGCGACAGGGTTGAGAAGACCGCGAAGTAGAAGACGAAGAAATGCGCCTGAAGCGGTGGAATGCCGATCTGCTGCATGAAGGGCACCAGCGCCAGCGCCACGATGATATAGGCCACCGGCGTGGGCAGCCCCATGCCGAGAATGAGGGACACCACCATCGCGCCCAGAAGCAGCAGAAGCTGGCTGTCCGGCAGGTATTGCACCAGGATCGTGCCCAGCCGGCCCGAGAGGTTGGTTGTCAGCATCACCTGGCCCAGCGGACCGATGGCGATCAGCAGCAGCGACAGGATCGCCACCAGCAGAAAACCTTCCTCGACGGCACCGTAGAGCTTTTTGAACGTCGGCCGGTACTTGCCCTGCAACAGCGACATGCCGAGGGCGATTACGATGCCCCAGAGCCCGGCAATCGCCGGCGAGCGATAACCCAGAAGCAGCCACAGCACCACGCCGAAGGAGAGAACGAAGGTGGGCAGCAGCCGCCAGATCATCGCGGTGTCGAGCTTGTCGGTCAGCCGCGGCAGGTCGTTGCGTCTTGCATAGACGAATATGGCGATGCCGACGCCTATCAGATAGAGCAGGCCGGGGATCATCGCCGAAAGCGCCACGTCGATATAGGGGCGGTTGAGGAAGCTGGCGATGATGAAGGCGGCAAGCCCGAGGATCGGGGGCATGATCTGCCCCGCGGTCGAGGCGGTGGCCTCGATGGCGCCGGCCATCGGCCCGCGATAGCCGTAGCGCTTCATCATCGGCACGGTCAGCCGCCCGGTCAGCACCACGTTCGAAACCGCCTGACCCATGATCGAGCTGACGATGCCCGAGCCGATCAGCGCCGGCCCCGCGGCGCCGCCGGGCATCTTGCGCCCGGTGGCCTTGCCCACCTCCAGCACCATGTCGAGCATGCCCACACCCAGAAGGATCGCGGCGTAGATGATCAGGAAATAGATGGCATCGGCGGCCACCTGCGCGAGATAGAAAAAGCCCTGGTTGGTGCCCAGTCCGATATAGTTCATGATGAATTCGGGCGAGTACTTGGGCGTGATGAAAAGCGGGTTCTGGATCGTGTGCCCGAAGAAGAAATAGGCGATCGCGATCGCCACCACGCTGGTCAGCAGCCAGCCCCAGTGGATGAGTGTCAGCATCAGGATCGAGATCGTCATCAGCCAGCCGAAGACCATGTCGGTGGGGCCGAAGAAGGGCTGGGTGGTTTCCAGATGCACCGCGTTCAGGCGCACATAGCCCATTGCCACCGCGCTCATGACCAGGGCGACGAAGGAAAAGATCAGCCGCGGCCAGAAGAAAGGCTTCTGCGGGCGCAGCATCCCGGTTTCCGGGTCCTCGATGCCGAGCTTCTCGTCGCAGAGATTGCGAATGGCCAGAAAGCCGGTCATCAGCACCGTGCCGAGAATGAAGTTGGAATAATGCTCGGACGAGTTGCTGGTATATCCGAAGGCCGCGAAGCCGATATAGATGGTCAGGATAGCGCCGACGACGAGAAAGGGGATGTCGCAGGCGTATCGCAGTACTTTCCAGGGCATGAAGCTGCAATCCTGTCT
>JAUIBJ010000366.1 GCA_030428025.1 Alphaproteobacteria bacterium | reverse complement strand
TGGAACGCTGGTGGATGGTGTAATTTCCTCAGGCATTGTACCGCGTTCCGCGCCATACGTGGCGCGGAACGACCTCTGGGGGGCACCATGCGGTCGGTCAGGACGCAACAGACCATTCAAGATCCACGGGGCAAGGCACGCAGATGACCCTCCTCGCAGATCTCCTTTCGACGGTCTTCGAGCGCCGGTATCGCCCCGCGTCCCCGCCTGCTCGAAAGAACCGTTCACTTGCCGAACTGGCAGAAGCCCTTATCGGCACGGCAGGGGAAACATCGGGCGTTGCTCTGGCACGGGAGATACTGTCCCGGTTCAACCTGCTCGATGACACCGAAAAGCTCGAGTTCTTTCGACACATCGCCATGGCCCTGGATATCGACCCGGACGCCGTTCGAACGGCGCTGGACGCCTATCAGCGGGCGCCGTCGAAGGACACCTATAGAGCCTATTCCGATGCGGCGGAACCGCTGCGTCAGGAACTGATCCGGCGTCTGAACCGCGTGCCGGGAGCCACCGGTCAGCTTGTACGGATGCGCGCGGACTTGCTCAGGCTGGGGGGTGGGCAACCGGCCTTGGCGGCGCTGGATCTCGATTTCCGCCACCTGTTCGCCAGCTGGTTCAATCGCGGTTTTCTGGTCTTGCGCCGGATCAACTGGGAAAGCCCGGCGCACATTCTTGAAAGGATCATCGCCTACGAAGCCGTCCACGCGATCGACAGCTGGGACGATCTGCGTCGCAGGCTGGAACCGGGCGACCGGCGCTGCTTCGCCTTTTTCCATCCCGCCATACCGGACGAGCCGCTGATTTTCGTCGAGGTTGCCCTGACTCGCGGCATCGCGGGGTCCATTCAGGATCTGCTTGCCGAAAGCCGCGAGGTCATCGCCGAGGAAGAAGCCGATACCGCCGTATTCTATTCGATCTCAAACTGCCAGGCGGGGCTGGCCAGCATCTCCTTCGGCAATTCCCTGATCAAGCAGGTGGTCACCGACCTGTCGTTTGAACTGCCGGGGTTGAAAACCTTCGTCACACTGTCGCCAATGCCGGCCTTTGCCCGTTGGCTGCGGGACCGGGACGTGTCGCCGGGACCTGAGAATCCGGAAATATTGCGCGCTCTTGGCGCCCTGTTCCTGTTGTCGGCCAAGCGTGCCGACGGTCTGCCGTTGGACCCGGTGGCGCGCTTCCACCTGGGCAACGGCGCATTGTTGCACGAGATTCATGCGGATGCCGACCTTTCGCCGAAAGGAATGAACCAGTCCGCCGGGGTGATGGTGAACTACCTATACGACTTGGGACGTGTCACGCAGAACCAGGAGACTTTCGGCTCCGGGCAGGGGATCGCCGCATCGCCGGGCGTCAAGGCCCTGTCTGCTGCCGCCATACGGTCTTCTGTGGACTGAACACACCAAGACGAACCCGCTTTACGACCAGTTGTTCGGCAAACATACCGGCAGTTCCAGACCCTGCCTGCGGCGTGTCGGCGTGCCGGAGGCGGATTTCGGGGAAGCCGTTCTAGCTGTGCTTGTTGCAGAACCGGGCCACCCCCCGATCTCAACAGGATCGTGGGGGCCATCCATCCTTCGCTCGCCAGATACAAGCACCCGAGAAAGCTCGTTTTCACCGCCGAACGGCCACGCAATGGAAAAGATTTTTGAAATACCTTCTGCGCGGGCGGTTCTTTAGAATTCTTTGACCTGGCTTCGGGGTTCCCTCTACATCCCCAGGCGCTCGTCAAGCCAGCCCGCGTCCATCTCGGGAACGGACTTCAGAAGGTGCCGGGTATAGTCCTGTTGCGGATCGCCGAGCACGGCCGACACTTCCCCCTGTTCGACGATCTGCCCGTTCTGCATGACGATCACGTCATCCGCGATGGCGCGCACGGTCTGAATGTCATGGGTGATGAACATGTAGGAGACGCCCAATTCACCTTGCAGCCGGTCCAGCAGTTTCAGCATCCCCTCTGCCACGACCTGATCCAGAGCCGAGGTGACTTCGTCGCAGATGATCAGATCGGGCTCTGCCGCGAGGGCACGGGCAATGCCGATGCGCTGTTTCTGACCGCCGGACAGGCTGGGAGGATAGCGGCCGATGAATTCGTCCGGCTCCATCTCGATCATGCCCAGCAGTTCGCGCACCCGGTCGCGCCTGGCCCTGCCCGACAGTCCGAGATACTGCCCGACCGGTCGACCGAGGATTTCGCCGACCCGCTTTCTGGGGTTCAGGGCGGTTTCGGCCATCTGGTAGATCATCTGAATGCGGCGCAACTCGGCCAGACTGCGCTTGCGGAAATCCGGGTGCAGCGGCCGGCCGTCAAGCATGATCTCCCCTGTCCGCGGCGGCAGCAAGCCCGCCAGACAGCGGGCGGCGGTGGATTTGCCGCTGCCCGATTCCCCGACCACGGCCAAGGTGCGACGTGGAAACACGGAAAGGCTTATATCCTTGAGGACGTCGGTGGCGTCATATCCGGCCGTCACATTTCTCAGTTCTGCCAATGGCACGGAATCGCTTGCGGGTGCGGCTTGGGCCGCCTTGCGAAACTTCCTGACCGCCCAGAGCGTCCTGGTATATTCGGCCTGGGGGCTGGCCAGCATTCGACGGGTCTCGGCCTCTTCCACCTGTCGCCCGTAGCGCAAGACCTTGATACGGTCGGCCATCTGGGCGACCACGGCCAGATCGTGGCTGATGTACAGCGCTGCGGTATCGTATTCGCGCACGATATTGCGGATCGTGCCAAGCACCTGGATCTGGGTTGTGACATCCAGCGCGGTCGTGGGCTCATCGAAAATGATCAGTTCGGGACGGCAGGCCATGGCCATGGCCGTCATGGCCCGCTGGAGCTGCCCGCCCGACACCTGATGGGGATAGCGAAACCCGATCTCCCTCGGATTGGGAAGCCGCATCTTTTCATAGAGGAGGTGAGCATCCTGCTCGGCCTCGGAACGGGATTTGAGCCCGAAACGCACGGGCGACTCGCAATATTGCCGCATGAGCGTATAGGCTGGGTTGAAGGCGGCGGCGGCGGACTGGGCGACATAGGCGATCCGGCTGCCGCGCAGCCGGCGCAGGGCGCGGTCCTTCAGCCCGAGCAATTCTTGCCCGTCGAACCGGACCGAACCGCCGCCGATGCGGCAGCCGTTGCGGGCAAACCCCATCGCCGCCAGGCCCAGTGTCGATTTCCCCGCACCGGATTCGCCGATCAGGCCCAGAACCTCGCCGCGGTGAAGATCGAGGTCAATCTCTTCCACGATGTCGGACCACGCGTCGTTGATACGCGCCTGGATCGTCAAGGCTCGGATCCGAAGAAGCGGCGGAGCCGATGTATCCGAAGCGGTCAAATCGCTCACTCCTGCAAACCGCTGGCGCGAAAGAGCATCCAGTCGACCACGAAATTGACCGCCACGGTCAGCAAGCCGATCGCCGCGGCGGGAAGAAGCGGGGTGATGTCGCCGAAGGTGATGAGCGACGAGTTTTCCCGCACCATGGAGCCCCAGTCGGCCGTGGGAGGCTGGATGCCCAGACCGAGGAACGAGAGTGCGGCGATCAACAGGAAGACGAAGCAGAAGCGCAGGCCGAATTCCGCGGCCAGCGGCGCGGCGATGTTGGGCAGGATTTCCGAGACCAGAAGATAGGGCAGCTTCTCGCCCCTGAGCCGCGCGGACTCGATGAAATCCAGAACGACAACGTCCTTTGCCACCGCGCGGGCCAGACGATAGACCCGGGTGGCTTCCAGAAGGGCGATGACGGCGATCATGTTGAAGACGGATGTGCCGACGATGGTGAGCAGCAGAAGCGCCGCGATGAACAGCGGGATCGCCATCATCACGTCGACGATCCGGCTGAGAACCTGATCCACAAGCCCGCCAAGAGTTGCCGCCAGGAGCCCGAAGGCCAGGCCGATGACGAAGGTGATCACCGTTGCGGTCAGTGCGATCCCGATCGTGTTGCGTGCCCCGTAGAGGATGCGCGACAGCATATCGCGGCCCAGATTGTCGGTTCCCAGAATATGGGTGCTGTCCCACAGCATGTATTGCTCGCCGACGATCTCGTGTTCTCCGTACGGGGCGATCAGCGGCGCGAAAAGCGCCACGAAAATGTACCCGGCGATCACGACCAGTCCGAACCAGGCGGAGGGCGGCGCGGAACGCAATGTGCGAAGCCAGTCCATCGTCACACCCTATCGCGCGTGCCGAAGACGCGGGTTGCTCAGCGTCGAGCCTATGTCGGCTGCAAGGTTCAGCAGGATGTAGACACTGGCAAAAAACAGGCTGCAGGCCTGAACCACGGGAATGTCGCGCTTGCCGACGGAATCGACCATCAACTGCCCCAGCCCGGGATAGACGAAGATCACCTCGACCACGACCACCCCCACTACCAGCCATGCGAGGTTGATGGCGATCACGTTGATGATCGGCGCCAGCGCGTTGGGCAGCGCATGGATGACGACCACCGCCGGCGGCGGCGCGCCCTTGATATGGGCCATCTCAACATAGGCCGAGGACAACACGTTGATCAGCGAGGCGCGGGTCATGCGCATCATATGCGCGCTGACAACCACGGTCAGGGCCAGGGCCGGCAGGATGCTCTGATAGATGCGCGAACCCA
>JAUIBJ010000365.1 GCA_030428025.1 Alphaproteobacteria bacterium | reverse complement strand
CTCCCCCCGGTGCACCATGACCGCGCCGATTGCGGTGGTGTTGGTGCGCATGATCGCCTTGGCAAGATCGGGCGTCACCCCCCGCCTTTTCATGATCGCGTGATAGCTGCCCCAGTAGTCGCGATATCGCGGATCGTTCTCGGGGTTGACGATGTTGAAATCCCGGTCGGGCCGGATTTCCAGCCCCAGCCGCTCGCAGCGGGTCTGCACGACCTCTGGTCGACCGATCAGGATGGGCGTCTCGGTGGTTTCCTCCAGAATCGCCTGGGCGGCGCGTAACACACGCTCATCCTCGCCCTCGGTAAAGACGATACGGCGCGAGGCGGTGGCGGCGGCCTCGAAGACCGGGCGCATCAGCAGGGCGGACTTGTAGACCGAGGCTTCGAGGCTGAGCTTGTAGGCCTCAAGATCTTCCAGCGGGCGGGCGGCCACGCCGGTTTCCATCGCCGCCCGCGCCACGGCAGTCGAGACGATCCCGGACAGGCGGGGGTCGAAGGGTTTGGGGATCAGATAGTCGGCCCCGAAGGTCAGCTGTTCGCCCTTGTAGGCGGCCGCCGCCTCGGCCGAGGTGGTGGTGCGCGCCAGTTCCGCGATCCCCTCGACGCAGGCGATCTGCATCTCGTCGTTGATCTCCGAGGCCCCTACATCCAGCGCCCCGCGAAAGATGAAGGGAAAGCACAGGACATTGTTGACCTGATTTGGAAAATCGCTGCGGCCCGTGGCGATGATAGCCTTGGGGGCAACTTCGCGCGCCGCATCCGGCATGATTTCGGGCGTGGGGTTCGCCAGTGCGAAGATGATCGGACGGTCGGCCATTTTCGCCACATGCTCGGGTTTGAGTACGTCGGGCCCGGAGAGGCCCAGAAAAAGGTCGGCACCGTCGATCACCTCGTCCAGCGTGCGCAAATCCGTCTTCTGGGCATAGGCCGCCTTCTGGGGGTTCATGTCCACTTCGCGGCCTTCGTAGACAAGCCCTTGAATGTCGCAGAGCCAGACGTTTTCTCGCCGCACCCCCAGTTTCAGCAGCAGGTTCAGGCAGGCGATGCCCGCCGCGCCGCCTCCGGTCGAGACGATCTTGATCTCGTCGAAGGATTTGCGGGCCACGTGCAGCGCGTTGGTTGCCGCCGCGCCCACCACGATGGCGGTGCCGTGCTGGTCATCGTGGAAAACGGGGATGTTCATCCGCTCGCGGCACAGCTTTTCGACGATGAAACAGTCCGGGGCCTTGATGTCCTCCAGGTTGATCGCGCCGAATGTCGGCTCCAGCGCGCAGACGATCTCGGCCAGCCGCTCGGGGTCGTGCTCGTTCACCTCGATGTCGAAACAGTCGATATTGGCGAATTTCTTGAACAGGACGGCCTTGCCCTCCATCACCGGCTTGGAGGCGAGCGCGCCGATATTGCCCAGCCCCAGCACTGCGGTGCCGTTGGTCACCACCGCCACCAGGTTCGCTCGAGCGGTATAGCGGCTGGCGGCCCTCCCGTCGGCCTTGATCTCCAGACAGGCCTCGGCCACGCCGGGCGAATAGGCGCGGGCCAGGTCGCGACCGTTGGCCAGCGGCTTGGTGGCGCGGATCTCCAGCTTTCCGGGCTTGGGGAATTCGTGATAGGCGAGCGCCGCCTGGCGCAGGTTTTCCTTGTGGCTGTCGGTCATGCCGATCCCTTACCGCATTTTAGTTTAGTATTAAACTATTTCCCGTGACGTGCAACCGGCGGGTCCGGGGCGCGGGTCTCCGCGCAGGGTCAGCTTGCATATTGCCATGCCGGCGCGCAATCTTATTCTCGCCGGGATACGCCCGGGGACAGGAGGACGAATGACCCTGCTTGACGATGCGGCCCGTGTCCGCGCCAACGCCCATGCTCCCTATTCCGGCTTCAAGGTTGGGGCGGCGCTGCGCGCGGGATCGGGGCAGGTCTATGTCGGCTGTAATGTCGAGAACGTGGCCTATCCCGAAGGTACCTGCGCCGAGGCGGGGGCCATCGCGGCCATGGTCGCGGCCGGCGAGACCGAGATCGCGGAGATGGCGGTGATCGCCGACTGCCCCGATCCGGTCACCCCCTGCGGCGGCTGCCGGCAGAAGCTGGCCGAGTTCGGCCATCCCAACCTGCCGGTGACCATGGCCACCACGCGCGGCGCGCGGATCACCATGACCCTGGCAGAGCTTCTTCCGGGGGCGTTCGGTGCGACCCATATGAAAGACTGACGGATGGATGCGCGCGGCATCATCGCCGGCCTGCGCGACGGGCGAGGCGCCAGCGCCGAGGCGCTGTGCTGGTTCGCGCGGGGGCTGGCCGATGGCCGCGTGAGCGACGCTCAGGCCGGGGCCTTTGCCATGGCCGTTCTGCTGAATCGTCTTTCGCCGCAGGAGCGGACCGATCTGACACTCGCCATGCGCGATAGCGGCGACATCCTTCGCTGGGAACTCCCCGGCCCGGTGATCGACAAGCACTCCACCGGCGGTGTGGGAGACTGCGTAAGCCTGGTGTTGGCCCCGGCTTTGGCGGCCTGCGGAGCCTTCGTGCCCATGGTCTCGGGCCGGGGGCTCGGTCACACCGGCGGCACGCTCGACAAACTCGAGGCGATCCCCGGCCTGCGCACCGACCTCACCGAGGCGCAGATGCGCCGGGTGATCGATCTGGCAGGTTGTGCCATCGTCGGCGCGACGGGGCAGGTGGCCCCGGCCGACCGCCGGCTTTATGCCATCCGCGACGTGACCGCGACGGTGGAAAGTCTCGATCTAATAACCGCTTCGATCCTGTCCAAGAAGCTGGCGGCGGGGTTGGACGGGCTGGTACTCGATGTCAAGTTGGGCAGCGGCGCCTTCATGAAGGAATTCGACGATGCCCGCGCGCTGGCCTGTGCGCTGGTTGAAACGGCCAATGCCGCCGGCTGCCGCAGCGCCGCGCTGATCACGGACATGAACCAGCCGCTCGCGCCTGCGCTGGGCAACGGGTTGGAGGTGGCCTGTGCGATGCGGGTTCTGACCGGTCAGGCCAAGGGGCCGCTTTTCGATCTGAGCGCCGCGCTCGGGGGGCTTGCGCTCGGCAATGCCGGGCTTGCCGACAGCGCCGAGGCCGGGACCGCCGCTGTTGCCGCCGCCATCGACGAGGGGCGCGCGGCAGAGCGTTTCGGGCGGATGGTCGCGGCCATGGGCGGGCCGGTACGGTTTACCGAGACGTGGCCGCGCTTCCTGCCCGAAGCCACCGTCATCCGCGAATTCAAGGCGCCAAGGGCCGGTTATCTGGCGGCGATGGACGGCGAGGCGATGGGTCTTGCCGTCATCGCCCTGGGTGGCGGGCGGCAGGTGGAATCCGACGTGGTCGACCCCGGCGTCGGGCTTTCCGACATCCTGCCGCTGGGCAGCGCGGTAAGCGAAGGCCAGCCGCTTCTGCGTATCCATGCCGCCCGGGCCGAACATGCCGACGCGGCCGAGGCGCTTCTGCGCCCCGCGATGAACATCGCCGGCGCCCCGCCCGCGCTGCCGCCGCTCGTTCACGAAAGGATCGGGTGATGGCGCGGGTGTTCCTGGTGGTGATGGATTCCGTGGGTATCGGCGGGGCGCCCGATGCGGCGGACTATTTCAATGCGGGCCTGCCGGATACCGGCGCCAACACCCTGGCCCATATCGCGCAGGCACACGGCGGGTTGCACCTGCCGCATCTTGACCGTCTCGGCCTCGGCGCGGCGCTGCACCTCGCCTCGGGCGAGGAGGCGCCGGGGCTCGGGGCCGAGCCGCAAGCCCTTTGGGGGGCGGCGGCCGAGCAGTCGCATGGCAAGGATACGACCTCGGGTCACTGGGAACTGGCCGGCCTGCCGGTGCCCTTCGACTGGCACTACTTCCCCGACACCGAGCCCGCATTTCCCGAGGAGGTTACCGAGGCCGTGGCCCGCGCCGCCGGCACCGACGGCATTCTCGGCAATCGCCACGCCTCGGGTACGGCCATCCTGGCCGAGCTGGGCGCCGAGCATATGCGCACCGGCTGGCCCATCTGCTATACCTCGGTCGACAGCGTCTTTCAGATCGCCGCGCATGAGGAACGCTTCGGCCTCGACCGGCTGCTGGATCTCTGCCGCGCGGTGGCGCCGATGCTGCACGGGATGGGCGTGGGCCGGGTGATCGCGCGGCCCTTCCTGGGCGATGCCGCATCGGGGTTCACCCGCACGCCCAATCGCCGCGACTTCGCGATGGACCCGCCCGCGCCCACACTCTGCGACTGGGTGCAGGCCGGGGGCGGGCGCGTGCATGCCATTGGCAAGATTGGCGATATCTTCTCGATGCGGGGGATCGATGATGTGGCCAAGGGCCCCGACCGCGAGTTGATGGCGCATCTTCACGACGCGGTGAAGACCGCCGAACCGGGCAGCCTGACCTTCGCCAATTTCGTCGAGTTCGATTCGCTGTTTGGCCATCGGCGGGATGTGGCGGGCTATGCCCGCGCCCTGGAATGGTTCGACGTTGAGATCGGTCGGCTGCTGCCGTGCCTCAATTCCGGCGATCTGATGATCCTGACCGCCGATCACGGAAACGATCCCACCTGGCGGGGCACCGATCACACGCGCGAGCGGGTGCCGGTTCTGGTGGCCGGCGCGGGGCGGGGCGGAATCGG
>JAUIBJ010000364.1 GCA_030428025.1 Alphaproteobacteria bacterium | reverse complement strand
GGCATTCTGCCCGCCGAACAGTCGCTTTATGATCCCGAGTCCACGACGATCGTGCATCACGTGAACCAGGGTCTTCGCGCGCACAAGCTGTTCCAGAAGGAAAAGGAATACATCGTCCGGGACGACCAGGTCGTGTTGATCGATGAATTCACCGGCCGGATGATGGCGGGGCGGCGCCTTTCGGATGGCCTGCATCAGGCGATCGAGGCCAAGGAAGGCGTCAAGATCCAGCCCGAGAACGTGACGCTGGCCAGCGTCACTTTCCAGAACTACTTCCGCCTTTACGACAAGCTGGCGGGCATGACCGGCACCGCCTCGACCGAGGCCGAGGAATTTCAGCAGATCTACGGCCTTGGCGTTGTCGAGGTGCCCACGCACCTGCCCATTGCGCGCAAGGACGACCATGACCAGGTCTACCGGACCGCGCGCGAGAAGTTCGACGCCATCGTCGCCGAGATCAAGCAGGCCCACGCCCGAAAGCAGCCGGTGCTTGTCGGCACGACCTCTATCGACAAGTCCGAGTTCCTGTCCGGCCTGCTGCAGAAGGAAGGCATTCCGCACAACGTGCTGAACGCCCGGCAGCATGAAAAGGAAGCCCAGATCGTCGCCGAGGCCGGCAAGCTGGGCGCTGTGACTATCGCGACGAACATGGCTGGCCGGGGCACGGATATCCAGCTGGGTGGCAACGTCGAGATGAAGGTGCTGGAGGCGCTGGCGCAGTCGCCCGACGCCAACCCCGACGAGCTTCGCACGCGGATCGAGGCGGAACATGCCGACGAGAAGAAGCAGGTTCTGGAGGCCGGCGGTCTCTTCGTTCTGGCGACCGAACGGCATGAAAGCCGCCGCATCGACAACCAGCTGCGCGGCCGCTCCGGCCGTCAGGGGGACCCGGGCAAATCGGTGTTCTTCCTGTCGCTCGAAGACGACCTGATGCGCATTTTCGGGTCTGAACGGCTCGACAAGATGCTGTCCAGCCTCGGCATGAAGGAAGGCGAGGCCATCGTTCACCCCTGGGTGAACAAGAGCTTGGAAAAGGCACAGGCCAAGGTCGAAGGCCGCAACTTCGACATCCGCAAGCAGCTTCTGAAGTTCGACGACGTGATGAACGATCAGCGCAAGGTGATCTTCAGCCAGCGCCGCGAGATCATGGAAGCCAGCGATCTTTCCGAGATCGCCGAGGACATGCGCCACCAGGTCATCGACGATCTGATCGACACCTACCTGCCGCCCAAGACCTATGCCGACCAATGGGACGTCGAGGGGCTGGATGCGGCGATGAAGGCGCAGCTGAACATTGACGCCCCCGTGTCCGAATGGGCCGAGGAAGAAGGTGTGGACCAGGACGTTCTGCGCGAACGTCTTGCCGCCGGATCGGACGAGATGATGGCGGCCAAGGCGGCCCAGTTCGGCCCCGAAACCATGCGCAACATCGAAAAGCAGATCCTGCTTCAGACGATCGACACCAAGTGGCGAGAACACCTGGTGACGCTGGAACACCTGCGCTCTGTCGTGGGGTTCCGCGGCTATGCCCAGCGAGATCCGCTGAACGAGTACAAGTCAGAAGCCTTCCAGCTGTTCGAGGGCCTGCTGGACTCGCTACGCACCGAGGTGACGCAGAAGTTGTCGCAGATCCGCCCGATGACGAACGAAGAGCGGACCGCGATGATGCAGCAACTGGCGGCACAGCAGGAGCAGATGCGCCAGCAGGCCGAGGCCGCCCGCACGCCCGAGACCGTCGGCGCAGGCGAGGCAGGTGCCGCGGCAGCCGGCGCCGCCCTGGCGGGGTTCGACGAGAATGATCCCGCGACCTGGGGCGATCCCGGGCGGAACGATCCCTGCCCCTGCGGTTCGGGCAACAAGTTCAAGCACTGCCACGGGCGGATCTGAACCCGGACGGCGCCGACATCGTTTCGGCGCCCCGGGGTTCACCACACACCTTGAAAGACCTGAGCCATGGCAGACACCTCTCCCGAGCGCATCAACGAGATCGACCTGTTCGAGCTTTTGAACGTCGTCATTCAGGAACGCGTTACCGTTCTGGCAATCTCGGTCGTGGCGCTTCTGCTGGGTATCCTGTTCGTCCTGACTGTTCCGCAGAAGCACGTTGCCGAAATGACCATCCGGCCGCTGCTCTATGACGAGATCGACAAGTACACCGACCTCAACAGAGCCGTCGATTTCCGAGAGAACACCGATGCCAGCTTGAAGACGGTGGGCGCCGAGAGGTTGCTTGCCTTCTTCGGTGGTGCCCTGCTTGGTGCCGAACCCGTGCGCGCGGCCCTGCAGGCCGAAAGCACTGCTTTCGCCGCGCTTGCCGACGATCCGGAAGGACAGAGGAAGTTCATCGAGGACTTCCTGAACGCTTTCCGCGTGACCGCGCCGGACCCCGAGGCCGTGGAGTTCGGGGTGCTCGACTGGGTCGTCGAAGTCGAGACCCGCAACATCGACGAGATGCGTCGTGTCGTTCTGGCGGCGTTGGACGACGCGAGGGAAACCACGCGTACCGCGGTTGCGGGACAGATCAATTCGATCCGGGATGCACGCGAACGAGAAATCAGCCTTGCTCTCGAAGATGCCCTCCGGGAGCTCGATCTTGCGATCTACGGTTACGAGTTGCAGCAGGCGCAGCGGCTTGCCTTTCTGAGGGAACAGGCTGGGATTGCCCGCGCTCTCGACATCCGGGACCGGGCCTTCGAGGCCCGAACCGGGGCCGATGCGGCCGTCGCATCGGTTGAGGCCGTCTCTTCCACCGCGGACATCGCAGGCGACAGCCCATTGCCCTATTACCTGCGCGGTTATCTCGCGATCGAGGAAGAGATACGTGTGCTCGAAGCGCGCGGTGGCGACGACGTCGCCCGCTACATCCCCAAGGCGAACGCGCTGCGCGTCAAGATCCGCGAACTGGAGTCAGACAGGTCCGTCGAGCGTATCGACGCGGCACTTGCCGCGTCTCCATTGTCGGGCGGCGACTTTGTCGCGGCCCGGTACAATACCACGCTTCTGATCTTCGAACGCGCCATCAGCACGCCGGTCATTCTTGTCGTCTCGGTCTTTCTGGGCGTGGTCGGCGGCATTCTTTTCGTGTTCTCGCGCCACGGCATTCGCAGGTTCCGCGAACGGAAACAAACCGCCTGATCTGGGCCCCAACGTCCCTGTATTGCCATAAGTTCGGCCCATTCGCAGGGCAAGGTTCCCCTGTCACAGCCCGTACAGGGATGGAGAGCAGGCATGATTCGTACCAAGTTGATGACGGCCCTGGTGACCGTGATTTCGGCGACAGGCGCAGTGGGTCTGACGATCTGGAATCAGTCGGAACCGCGTCCGCCCGTGCCGGTCGTCGCTGCTTCGCTGTCGGCACCAGCGGCGCTGACCGATCACGCCACCACCGTTCGTCCGGTGCCCGCCCCGATCCCGGACGCAGCGCTGATCCCCGTGTTGCCGCGTGACGCGCTTGCCGCACCGCAGCTTGCGTCCCCCGGGCTGAGCCTGCCGGACCGTATGGCCCGGCACGAGCCCGCCGCGCGCACCGTACTGCCGACAGAATCAGAGCCCCTCACCGTCAGGCGCAATGCCCTTGGCATCCCTTGTGGGGCGACGCTATCCGGCTCTGCCCGGCCCCCCGCGATGGTCTCGCTGACGCTGACGGCGCCCTGCCGTCCGAATGCACAGGTCAGCGTGCGCCACGGAGACCTGGAGTTCACCGGCCTTACCGATGGCCTTGGAACGCTGGTCGTGCAGGTGCCCGCGCTGGTCGATCCCGCCGTCATCGAAGTCGTCTTTCCCGACGGCACCCGCGAGGAAACCGAAGTGATCGTCCCGGACCTGGCAGAGGTCACGCGAGTCGCCCTGCAATGGACCGGCGCGCTCGGCCTGTCTCTTCATGCCTTCGAGTTCGGTGCCAGCTATGGCGAGGCCGGTCATATCTGGTCGGATGCACCACGATCTCCAGAGGCGGCGGTGCTTGGCCGCGGCGGTTTCCTGACGCGTCTCGGCATCGAGGGCGCGGACGCCAAGGTGGCCGAGGTCTATTCCTACCCCTCCGGCGCGACCCTGTCCGCCGGCGTCGTCCGGCTGGCCATCGAGGCAGAGGTCACGGATGCAAATTGCGGGCTCGACATCCAAGGCGCAAGCCTTCAGCCCGGCCCGGCCGGCGGGATGGATCCCGTGTCTCTTACGCTGGCAATGCCGGCCTGTGATGCGGTCGGAGAGTTTCTTGTGTTGAAAAACGTGCTTCGAGACCTGAGAATCGCCGCGAGGTAGGCCAAGGGGTTCGACTGTATGTTCTGGTTACGTGCGGCGTTCTGCGCCGCACTTTCTTTCGTTGCCCTGTCCGGAGAAAGCCGGGCCGACGATGTGACGCTGACATCGCGCGATGGCACGGTGACCGTGTCAGGCACTCTTCTGGCGTATGACGGAGAATTCTATCGCGTCGAGACCCGCTTTGGCGTCCTGACCGTCGACGGCTCTGGTGTGACCTGCGAGGGTCCGGGTTGCCCCGACCTAGACGCCTATGTTGCCGAGATCGCCCTTTCGGGCACCCGGACCATTGGCGCGGTGCTGATGCCGGCCCTGATCGAGGCCTTTGCGATCCGGCAAGGATATCGGGCAGAGCGCATCGTGCG
>JAUIBJ010000363.1 GCA_030428025.1 Alphaproteobacteria bacterium | reverse complement strand
CGGTTCCGCGCATAGGACACGATACCGATCTCCTGCCCCTTGCGCGGCCGGTGATCGGTGCGGAAGGGGATCACTTGCGTGTTCTGAATCGGGTGGTGCAGCTCCAGCAGGGCCACGTCGTTGCGCACCCGCTCGGGCGAAACGGCCGCACGATAGTCGTAGTCGGGATGCACCACCGCGCGACGGATATCGCGATAGGCAGAGGCCCGGCCGTTGCGCCAGCCGGCGAGGAACTCGATCCGCGCATGGTCGATCCGCTTCCCGGTGCGCTTGTCGAAAAGGCAATGCGCCGCGGTTAGCACCAGATCGGGGGCGATCAGCGCCCCGGTGCAGAAGCCGCGTCCGTCGATATCGAGCCGGCCCACGGCCTCCCATCCCCGACCGTCATCGCCGGTATCGAGCCGCTTGAGCGGCGTTTCGGCCAGCGCTTGGCCGGCGGTCAGCAGAAGTACGACGATTGCCGCGATATGCCGGAACATGACCCCTCCTCTCGGTTTCACCAAGCGGGGGTAGCAGGCCAGTGGGGCCAAATTCGGCGCAAGTCAGGGCAGAGCTGTGACGGTTTCGCGCAAGGCCGGCGGCTTCGGTCCGCCGGTGGCCCAGTCAAGCAGTTCGACCGTGTGCACCACCGGCACGTCGGTGCCCGTGCCAATCTGCATCATGCAGCCGATATTGCCGGCGGCGATGACATCCGGTGTCTTCGCTTCCAGCGTCCGCACCTTTCGGTCCTTCAGCTGTTTCGAGATGGTCGGCTGCATCAGGTTGTAGGTGCCCGCGCTGCCGCAGCAGAGGTGGCTGTCGGCGGGTTCGGTCACTTCGAACCCGGCGCGCGTGAGCAGGGCCTTGGGGTGGGATTTGATCTTCTGGCCGTGCTGCAGGGAACAGGCGGCGTGATAGGCCACGCGCAGAGGCCCCGCCGCCCCGGGGGTCTCCGCGCCGGAGGCCGCATCCGTGCCAGCCACCCTGTCGCGTGCCTCGTTTCCCGTGGCGCTCTCCGCCGTCGGCATCAACTCGGCCAGGATCTCGCTCACATCCACCGCGATACCGGCGACGCGGGCGGCTTCCTCGGCCAGCGGACCGCCCCGGAACATGTGGCCGTAATCCTTTACCGTGGTGCCGCAGCCGGAGGTGTTGATCACCACCGCGTCGAGCCCCTCCCCGTCCATTTCCGCCACCCAGGCGCGGATGTTCCGGGCCGCCGTGGCATGGCTTTCCTGCGTCTTGCCCATGTGATGGGTGAGCGCCCCGCAACAGCCCGCGCCGCGGGCCACCACCACCTCGCAGCCCATCCGCGTCAGCAGGCGGATCGTGGCATCGTTGATATCGGTGTTGAGCGCCCGCTGCGCACAACCCGTCATCAGCGCCACCCGCTTGCGACGCCCGCCCTGGGCCGGAAATGTCTGCGGGTCGTCGTTGCGGCTGACCGGCGGGATCCGTTTCGGTGCCATCTCCAGCATCGCCTTCAGCCGCGCGTCGGGCATCAGGAAAGCGAAGGGCCTCGCCGTCTTGGCGCCCAGCAGGGCCAGGCGGAAGCGGGTCGGGTAGGGCAGGATGCGCGCCAGCGTCCAGCGCAGCAACCGTTCGAAGGCGGGCCGTTTGTACCGCGCTTCGATATAGTCCCGCGCGTGATCGACCAGATGCATGTAATGCACGCCCGAGGGGCAGGTGGTCATGCAGGCAAGGCAGGACAGGCAGCGGTCGATATGCTTGACGGTCTTTTCGTCCGGATCGCGGTCTTTCTCCAGCATATCCTTGATCAGGTAGATGCGTCCGCGGGGGCTGTCGAGTTCGTCGCCCAGAACCTGATAGGTGGGGCAGGTCGCGGTGCAGAAGCCGCAATGCACACAGGCGCGCAGAATCTCGTTCGACCGGGCGATGGCCGGATCGCGCAGTTGCGCTTCGGTGAATTCCGTCTTCATGCCGCCTGCCCCATCAGCCCGGGGTTGAGAATGCCCTTCGGGTCAAACCGTCGGCGCAAACCCTCCTGCAGGGCGGCGACGGGGCCGGAGAGGGGCTGGAAGGCTCCGCCCGCAGAGCCGCCGCGGATGAGCGTCGCATGGCCGCCTCGCTTTGCGATCGCGGTCCGCATGGCGTCAGCGTCCGGCTCCAGCAGCCAGATCAGCCCGCCGCCCCAGTCGTAGACCGCCTCCTCGGCGTCGCTTTGCGCCACGATGCCGGGCGCATCGGTGGGTTTTACGGAAAGCCGCCAGACTTCGCCCGTGCGGTCGTGGAACGGGATCACGTCGCGGATATGGCGCCAGCCGGCGGCGGTGCGCTCGGGGTCGGTTTCCACCGTGAATGTTCCGAAGCCCTTCAGCAGGGTCTGCATCTCTCCGGTTCGATAGGCGACCGAAGCCTCGCTGCCCTCCAGCCGGATCATCGTCACCGGCGCCCCGTCCAGCCCGCGTTGCAGATGCGCCGCGCCCGTCACCTCGAAGGGCGAGCCAAGCGCGCGGCAGAGCGCGGCGATGGCCGTCTCGTCGCTCATCCCCTCGCAGAGCAGGACGCCCGTGGTCTGCGTCGCGGGCAGCACCTTGAAGGACAACTCGGTCAGAACGCCAAGCGTGCCAAAGCTGCCGGCCATCAGCTTGACCAGGTCATATCCGGTGACGTTCTTCATCACCCGCCCGCCATTGCGGATCACCTCGCCGCGCCCGTCGACGAAGCGCACGCCCAGCAGGAAATCCCGCGCCGCGCCGCACTGGATGCGGCGCGGGCCAGAGACATTGGCGGCGAAGACACCGCCGATCGTTGGGATGCCGTCCGTGCCCAGAAGCCCGCGATGGTCCATAGGTTCGAAAGGCAGCCTCTGGCCTTCCGCCGCCAGCGCCGCCTCTATCTCGGAAAGTGGCGTTCCGGCCCGAGCCACCATGGTCAGTGCGCCGGGCTCATAGAGCTCGATGCCGGTCAGACCTGCAGTGGTCAGCGGAACTCCGTTCACCGGTACCCCGATGGGCCGAGTGCCGCCGCCCCGGATTCGCAGCGGCTCGACCGTCTCGCGCACGATTCCGGCCAGATCGGCTTCGGTTTCGGGTCTGAGATCTTTCATCTTGCCAAAAATACTCCGGGGTGAGCCCGAACACGGTTCGGGGCGAGGGGCAGCGCCCTTCTATTCGGCGGCCATCCTGTGCGCTTCCGACGCGGCAAGAGGAAACACCTTGGCGGGGTTCAGCAGCCATTTCGGATCGAACACATCCTTTACGGCCATCTGCATTTCGAGATCCTTTTCGCCGTATTGATGGGCCATCAGGTCACGCTTTTCCACGCCCACGCCATGTTCACCGGTCAGGCAGCCGCCCACCTCGACGCAGAGCTTGAGGATCTCGGCCCCGAAGGCTTCGCATGTCTCCAGATCGCCGGGCTTGTTGGCGTCGAACAGAATAAGCGGGTGCATGTTGCCGTCACCTGCATGGAACACATTGGCGACGCCCAGCCCGTACTCCTTCGACATCTCGCCGATGCGCTTGAGCACATGGGGCAGCTGGCTCACCGGGATGGTGCCGTCGAGGCACATGTAGTCGTTGATCTGTCCCATGGCGCCGAAGGCGGATTTGCGGCCCAGCCAGATCCTGGCGCTTTCGTCTTCCGAAGTGCTCTGGCGCAGTTCCACGGGGTCGTGGCTGCGGGCGATCTCCATGATGGTTGACAGCTGTTCGTCGATCTCGGTCTCGCTGCCCTCCACCTCGACGATCAACAGTGCCTCGCAATCCGGGTAGCCCGCCCCGGCGAAGGCCTCGCAGGCGCGGATGCAGGGGCGGTCCATGAACTCGATCGCCACGGGCAGGACGCCGGCCTTGATGATGTCAGACACGCAGGCGCCGGCCACCTCGTTGGACTCAAAGCCGATCAGCACGGGCCGGGCGCCCTCGGGCTTGTGAAGGATACGCAGAGTGGCTTCGGTCACCACGCCAAGCTGGCCTTCCGAGCCACAGATAAGGCCCAGCAGGTCATAGCCCGCAGCATCCAGATGCGCACCGCCCAGTTCCACCACCGTGCCGTCCATCAGCACCATGGTGACGCCCATCAGGTTGTTCGTCGTCACGCCGTATTTCAGGCAATGCGCCCCGCCCGAGTTCATCGCGATATTGCCGGCGATGGCGCAGGCCAGCTGACTGGAGGGGTCGGGGGCGTAGAAAAATCCGTTCTCCTCCACCGCGCCGGTCACGGACAGGTTGGTGCGGCCCGACTGCACGCGAATGAAGCGGTTGTCGTAATCGGTTTCCAGCACCTCGTTGAGCCGCGCGACGCCCAGGATCACGCTGTCCTCGGTCGGCAATGCTCCGCCGGCGAGCGAGGTGCCCGAGCCGCGCGGCACCACAGGAACACCCATCTCGTGGCAGATGCGCAGGATGTCCGACACTTCCCGCGTCGTGGCGGGCAGCACTGCGGCCAGCGGGGGACACTTGTAGGCGGTCAGCGCATCGCATTCATAGGCGCGCGTCTCGGCCGGATCGGCGATCACCGCATCGGCGGGCAGAACCTCGCGCAGGCGGCCCACAAGCTCCTCCTTGCGCGCCAGGATGGCGGGGTTGGGGCTGGGCATGTCCATGGCGGTGGCCTCCTCAATTGGTAAGGCAATATAACCAATTCCGGCTTCGGGCAAGTTGTTCCCGCTATCTGCGGCAT
>JAUIBJ010000362.1 GCA_030428025.1 Alphaproteobacteria bacterium | reverse complement strand
CGACGCGAAGTATCGCAAGATCGTGGACCGGATCTGCGGCCCGCTGATGGACCGGTTCGGTTACGAAAAGACCGGCTGAGGCGGGCAGGCCCGCATCCCCGAACCGAACGGGTCTGTCCCTCGCGTCGAGGCGCGGGGCAAAAATCGTTCCCACGAAGTCCGATCCCGAAGGCCGGCCCGCTGCGCTGGCCCAAGGACGGTGTTTGCGCCCCTCTGGCACGGGGTCGAGGTGCTGCGCTTCCGGAAAGCCGCGCCTGTCGCCGAGCCGCATGATACGGTTCGCGTCACGATCACGGTGCCCCACACGCAGGCCCTTGATTATCGGTGAATTCTGGAGCGGGTAACGGGAATCGAACCCGTAACTTAAGCTTGGGAAGCTCGCGTGATACCTTTTCACCATACCCGCTTGTCAGGCGATGTAGGTATGAAATCGGCAGGCCGCGGTCAAGGGGATTGTGCACGCAAGGGCCGCTAATCCGGCGGCGGGGCCAGCGCCCGGATCTCGCCCGCATAGATGCGCTCGAACCCTATGGGCTCGACGGGCGCAGGCGGCCTGTAAGGGTCGGCGAAGGCCACGATGAAGAAGATCACCAGCCCCGTATAGGCCGAAAAGGCCGAGAGCAGGAACAGGTTCTGCATGTTGGGCGGATGGGTGAAGAAGGCGGCCGAAGTCAGCACCACCCCCGTCGCGGCGGCGATCAGAAAGAGGGTGTGCACGCCCGACAGGCCCGCATTCTCCCGTTGCCGCCGCAGGCCCGAGACCTCGCGCACCTGGCCGATCATCAGGTCCTTAAGCGCCTCCTGCCGACCGTCTGTGGGCGCCAGAGACAGGGTGCCGGCATAGGCGGCCTCCCACGCGGCCCAGGCGTCTTCCGACAGCGCCTTGTCGCGGGCCAGGCCGGGCCATTCGACGTAGAGCACGGCACGGGTATAGCGGGCCAGCTCGGCGCGGATCTCCCGCGTGCCCGCATCGTCGTAGCGGCGCAAATCGTAGAAGGTGTCACCCACCAGCACCGCCTCGCGCGCGGTGGCGGTCTTGATGTCGCGCACGTTCACGATCTCCTGCGCGAAGACCAGCGCGAGGATCAGCGCGTGCAGGGCGCTGATGCGCACGACGATGGAACTGGCAAGCTCGGTTTGCCCCCGGTCGGCCCTGAGCGAAAAGAGCGCCCGCGTCAGCCCGTAGGAGCCCAGCGAGACGGCGATCGTCGCCAGCACGAAGGCAAGGGCGCCGAACCCGGCCGAGACCCGCAATACCGTTTCGATCACTGCCCCCGCCCCCCGGATGCCCGCCTGACCCAAGGGTCATTCTCGGTGGCGGGGAGCGCAAGTCAAGCCACTGCGGTCAACCCCGCCGTCGGCGGCGTCTTCCCTCGCCGCCCCCGTCGCCGCCGCCGACATTGAAGCTCACCTGCGGCAGCGGCGCGATCTTCTTCAGTTCGGGGAAGGGGTCTGTCTTGTGGGGGATGGCATTGGCGGCGACGAAATGCTCCTGGAACTTGGGCTCGATGGCGGTTTCCACCTTGGTGATCCGGCGCACCACGCGCTCGATCTCGGCCCGGGCTGCCACGTTGCAGAGTGCGATGCGCGCTCCGGTGCCTGCGGCGTTGCCAGCGGAGGTGACCTTGTCGAGCGGCACATCCGGGATCATCCCCAGAACCATCGCGTGCTTGGGCGAGATATGTGCGCCGAAGGCCCCGGCCAGCACCACGCGGTCGACCTTGTCCACCCCGCGCTCGTCCATCAGCAGGCGCGCGCCGGCATAGAGCGCCGATTTGGCAAGCTGGATGGCACGGATATCGCCCTGCGTTACCGCGATGCGCGGGCCGCCCTCGTCCCTGGCATCGTGGATCAGATAGGCATTTGTGCGGCCTTCGGGAAAACAGCGCTCGGTGCCCGTTTGCGCGGCGGAGCCGATCAGGCCCGAGGGGTCCATCAGCCCGGCCATGCGCAGTTCGGCCACCGCCTCGATGATGCCGGAACCACAAATGCCGGTGATGCCGGTAGCGGCGGTCTCCTGCCAGAAGCCCTCCTCGTCCGACCACTTGTCGCAGCCGATGACGCGGAAGCGGGGCTCTTTCGTCTCGGGGTCGATGCGGATCGCCTCGATGGCGCCGGGGGCGGCGCGCTGGCCCGAGGAAATCTGGGCCCCCTCGAAGGCAGGGCCGGTGGGCGAGGAACAGGCGAGCACGCGCGTCTTGTCGCCCAGCAGGATCTCGGCATTCGTTCCCACATCGACGATGAGCGCCAGATCCTCTGACTTGCCAGGCTCTTCCGACAGGGCCACAGCGGCACAGTCCGCCCCCACATGCCCCGCGATGCAGGGCAGGACATAGGTGCGGGCACGGGGGTTGATTGCCACGAGATCCAGATCGCGCGCGTCGAAGGTCATGCTGTCGGAGGTCGCGAGCGCGAAGGGCGCCTGCCCCAGCTCGACCGGGTCGATGCCCAGAAGCAGGTGATGCATCACCGGGTTGCAGACGAAAACCGTCTCGACGATCAGATGCGGGTCGATTTCCGCCTCCTTGGCGATCTCCTCGGCCAGGGTGTTGATCGCCTCGCGCACGGCGCGGGTCATCTCCTTGTCGCCGCCGGGGTTCATCATTGCATAGGAGACCCGGCTCATCAGGTCTTCGCCAAAGCGGATCTGCGGGTTCATGATACCGGAGGAAGCCTTCACCTCGCCCGTGACCAGATCGGTCAGATGGGCCGCCACGGTGGTCGAGCCAAGGTCGATCGCCAGCCCGTAAAGCCCGGCTTCGTGCAGGCCCGGCCAGATCTCCACCACCCGCGCCACATGGTCGTGATGCGACTTGTTGAGCGCGACCGTCACCTGAAACTTGCCCTTGCGCAACACGGGCTGCAGCTTCGACAAGAGCGAGATGTCGGCGCGGATCGCCTCGATCCCCCACTCCTTCTTCAGGGCGCGGCCCAGCCGTTCGAGGTCGCCCGTGGGCTCGTGCATGTCCGGCTCGTCCACCTCGACGAAATAGAGCCTGGTCGCCGGGTCCATCTCGATCACCCGGGCCGAGGCGGCCTTGCGCACCACCTGTTTGTGCACCTGGCTTTCGGGCGGCACGTCGATCAGCACGTCGCCCATGATCTGCGCCTGACAGCCCAGCCGGCGACCGGGTTTCAGCCCACGCTTTTGGTCGTAGCGTTCCTCGACCTTGTTCCAGTCCGACAGCGCATCGTCGGCCACGGTGATCCCGTGCTTGGAAAACTCGCCATAGCCCGGCGTGATCTGGCATTTCGAACAGATCCCGCGCCCGCCGCAGACCGAATCGAGATCGACCCCCAGCTGCCGCGCGGCGGTCAGAACGGGCGTGCCTCTGGGGAAACGGCCACGCTTGCCGGACGGGGTGAAGACGACGAGGGGATCGGTGCTCATGGGTATGCGGACCTTTGGCCAAAGGTGACTCTCGGGCGGAACATAATGCACGGCACAGACGGCGAAAGGCCGCAACCGGCAAAATCTGACACCTGCGCGTCATCGTGGCCGGAATTGACGCTTGGGCCGGTCATTCGGGCGGAATGCCGGTGATGCCGGTGCGGCTGTCAACGAAGAGCCAGTGCTGCGGCGGGTGAAAGGTGAAGGCGGCATAGGCGGCGAATTGCAGCGCCAGCGCCGCCAGACCAAGCGAAGCAAGCCTGCGCCAGCGCGCCATCTGCGGTATCAGCCACGCGGCCAACCCCTGCCCCGCGATCACCGCGACGACGAAAGTACCGATATCGAGCGCCAGAAGGTTGTCACCCAGGATCGCCGTATAGCCGGTGAAGATCGTGACGATCAGCCCGGCCGTTGCGGCCAGTGAGACGCCCCTCGCGGCGAGCCGCGACAGTAGGGGCGCACCGCCTGCGGAAGGCGGCAGCAAGGCCCAGAGAAGGCCGGGCCAGAACGCCAGTTTCAAATGCTCCCAGATCGATTCGTTGACCGCCGCGACCAGCGCCACGACCGGCAGGCGCCCGGACCACACGAAGGTGAAATGCAGCGCCGAGCCCACGCAGATGATGAAAACTGCGCCGGCCATTTCCCAAAGGACGAGTGTCGGGCCGCCCGTGCGCATCTCAGGCCCCTCACCCCCGTCGGATATCTGCGCCCAGCCCACGCATCAGCGCCTCGAAGATCGGGAAGGAAGTGGCGATCGGGCTGCCGTCGTCCACATGCACGGGCTGTTGCGTGGCGAGCCCCAGCACCAGGAAGGACATGGCGATGCGGTGGTCGAGGCGGGCCGCGCAGGTGGCGCCGCCGGGGACGTTGCCGTGGCCGAGGCCGTGCACGGTCCACCAGTCCTCGCCCTCTTCCACCTCGACACCGCAGGCGCGAAGGCCGGTGGCCATCGCGTCGATCCGGTCGCTTTCCTTGACGCGCAGTTCCTTGACTCCACGCATCTCGGTCTTGCCTTGGGCAAAGGCCGCCACAACAGACAACACCGGGTATTCGTCGATCATGCTCGCAGCGCGGTCGGGGGGTACTTCGACGCCCTTCATGTCGGGCGAAAACCGTGCGCGCAGGTCGGCCACGGGCTCGCCGCCCTCCTCGCGCTGGTTTTCGTAGGTGAGGTTCGCCCCCATCTCGCGAAGCGTGGTGAAAAGGCCCGCGCGGGTGGGGTTCAGCCCGATATTCGGCACCA
>JAUIBJ010000003.1 GCA_030428025.1 Alphaproteobacteria bacterium | reverse complement strand
ACTATTCACGCTCCGGGGCGTCCATCGAAGCAGCGATGTCCGCAACCGGGGCGGAACCACCGGCGGACGACAGCGCCGCCGACACCACACGGGGCGACATCGCCCCGGACAAGGCGAATGCCTGAGCCACAGGCGAAACGACAGGGAGAAGACATGACAAGATTCACCAAGCTTTGCGCCGCGCTTGCGGCCTCCACGCTGATTGCCGGCGCGGCATCTGCCCAGGTCAACCTGACCGGCGAGACCGCCGGCCAGGGCGGCGTTCCGGGAACCGTGCATGCCCATCTGGGCGAAGTCGCGGCGGCGAACGGCATCGCCAACGTCCAGATCCAGTTCGGCCAGACGCTGACGAACTCGGTGCAGAACCTGGCTGAGGGGAAGACCGACATCGTGTCCTCGCCGCAGCTGCTGCCCTTCCTGCTTGCCAACGGCCGCGGCCCCTACTCTGCCCTCGGCAAGGAAGCCGGCGCCGAGCTGGCCGCAAACATCCGGGTGCTGTTCACCTATTCCTTCGGCTACACTGGCCTTTATGCCTTCGATTCCAACGGGGTGAAGGGCTGGGAAGACCTCAAGGGCCGCCGCGTCTACAACGGCCCGCCGCGCGGCGCCGCGCTGGTGATGGGCCAGCAGATCATCCAGTTCATGGGTGGCGGCAAGGAAGGCACCGACTATACGGGCATCCAGGTGAACTGGGCCCAGGACATCAAGACGATCACCGATGGCTCGGCCGAGGCGATCGTGCTGCCGATGACCTTTCCGGACCGCCGCGTGACGGCAGCGCTCGCCTCGGGCAACATGACGCTGTTCTCGCAGCCCAAGGAAATCTTCGAAAGCGAGGCCTTCCAGAAATACGCCTCGACACCCGGCGCGGCGCCGCTGCGCATCCCGGTCGAGAACATGGGCTACGGCTCGATGGCCGACCAGGTGACGATCGTGTCCGAGGATGGGCTGTTCCGCGCGGTCTCGACCACCGGCTCGGAAATCGTCCACAAGGACATGGACGAGGAACTGGCCTACCAGCTGACCAAGGCGGTCATCGACTCGCTCGACGCGCTGAAGGCCAAGGCCCCCTGGGGTGCCAACGTCGGTCTTGGCGTGCTCGATGTGCCGGATTCCGGTCTGTGCGGGCTGAACCCGATGAAGTACCACCCCGGCGCCGTCCGCGCCTGGGAAGAAGCCGGCTACACGGTGCCCGAGTGCGCCAAGCCCAGCTGAGGCCCTGACGCCCATCGCCGGGCCGCCACGGGGCGGCCCGGCCCCATCCGACCGAACGTCCCGGGGATTTCCTTCGCATGTCCGACGATACCGACGCACGCGCCGAAAACGGCCTTGGCATGAAACTGGCCGCGGTGCTGGCCCTGCTCTTCGTCTTCATCGGCATGGTGAACGCGATTCCCGCGATCCCGGGGCTTGACCAGTGGGCGATCGAGGCCACGGGCGACCGCGGCTTCCGCATCCGCAAGTTTTCCTACGAATACTTCTACCCGCTCGCCTTTGCGCTGATGATGGTCGTCGTCGCGCTGAAGCACTCGATCTGGCGGCTATACCGCGACCGCTCGGCGGTCATGCGGGGCTTCGGCCTTTTCATGGATATCGCTCTGGTCGTCGCGGCCGTCGGGCTTTCGCTGACCTACGTGATCGAGATCGAGTCCATCTGCCTGATCGACCAGATCACCGGCACCCGCGCCGAGTTGATTGCCCGCAGCCTGGCCGAGGAGCGCGAGTTCGCCGAAGCCTATGGCCTGCCGATCCCCGACAGCGTCGAGGACCCCAAATGCGTGGCGACCACGGGAATCTGGCTGTTCGCGATCATCGGGATCGCGACGACGGTGTTTCTGGCCTACAACGTGCGCGTCTGGGGCCTGCCGCTGGTGATCGTGTCGATCCTGGTGGCGTCCTACACGCTCATCACGGTGCTGGTGTGGTACTTCCATGGCCCCGAGGACATCTCGAAGTACCTGATGACCAAGCTCGGCGGCGAACCGCGGCAGCTGATCGACGGGCGGCCCAATGTCCATGACATCCTTGTGTCGAACGCGCAGGGCTTCTTTGGCCGGTTCCTGGACATCCTGCTGAACACCGTCTTCCCCTACATCATCCTGGGCGGGCTGTTCGGCGCCTCGGCCGGGGGACGGTCGCTCATCAAGCTGGCGTTCCTGTGGACGCGCAGGCTGCGGGGCGGTCCGGCCCATGCCGCCATCATCTCTTCGGCCATGTTCGGCACGATCTCTGGCGGGCCGGTGGTGAACGTGCTGTCCACCGGCGCCCTGACGATCCCGATGATGCTCAAGCGCGGCTTCTCCCGGACCTTTGCGGGCGGGGTCGAGGCCGCGGCCTCGTCCGGCGGCTCGATCATGCCGCCGGTGATGGGGGTGGCGGCCTTCGTGCTCGCCTCGATCACGGGCGTGCCCTATTCCGACGTCATCATCGCCGCGGCGCTACCGGCGCTGGCCTATTTCGGATGCCTGTTCCTTTCGGTGATGTTCCAGTCGCGCAAGCAGGGGATCGCGGCGATCGGCGACGCCACCGACGAGATGCGCCTGAACCGGCAGGAACGGCTCCACCTTGTCATGATCTTCGGACCTATCCTCTTGATCCTGTTCCTGCTTCTGACCCCGAAAGAGGCGATCGGCTGCGGCCTGCTGGGCACGCTGCTTGGGCTGGAACAGATCGTCGCCGGCAACAGCTGCCGGGTCGAGGATCTGCCCTTCCTTCTGCAGATCCTTCAGAACTCTGCCGGCGATGCAGGCAGCGCGGGCTGGTGGGCCGTGATCCTGTTGTGCGTCCTGATGTTCCTGGACCGCGAAGTGCGGTCCGAACCGCGGCGCATCCTGCAGGCGCTGGCACAGTCGGGCATCAACATCTCGACGCTTTACCTGATGTTCCTTGCGGTCTCGATCATCGACTTCTGCCTGAACTTCACCGGGCTGTCGGGCTTCATCGCGCTGGACGTGCTGGGCTGGCTGAAGTCGCTGAACCTGGGCGAAGCGGGCGCGGGCACCTTCCTCTTTATCGCGCTCATGGCGACGATGGGCCTTGCGGTTCTGTTGGGCATGGGGATGCCGGCGGTGCCGGCCTACATCAACGTGGCGCTGCTGATGGGGCCGGTTCTGGTGGGGCTGGGCATCGCGAACTTCACCGCGCACATGTTCATCTTCTACTTCGCGGTGGCCTCGGCGATCACGCCGCCGGTGGCGATCGCGGCCTTCGCGGCGGCCACCATCACCCGGGCGGACCCGATGATGACCGGCTTCTCGGCGGTGCGCTCGGGGATCGTGATGTTCGTGATCCCCTTCATCTTCGCCTATTATCCCGAACTGCTGCTGATCGAGCAGGCGGTGCTGAAGCCCGGCGTGACCATCGGCGTGGAGTACCTGCCGGGCTATGACGGGCAGCTGCACGTCGGCGCGCTGATCTGGCTCGCGGCGCGGCTGGCGCTGGGGCTTTACCTGCTGTCGAGCGCACTGGCCCGCTTCGACATGACCCGGCTTGCGCTGTGGGAGGTCGCGGCGCGGCTGGCGGTGGCGCTGGCGGTCGTCCACAAGGATCCCATGGTGCAGATGGTCGGCATCGGTCTGGCCGTTGTCATCCTCGGGCGGCAGGCACTGGTGGCGCGGCGCACCCGCGCCGCAGGGGGCACGGCATGACCGACTTCGTCCTGGTTCACGGCGGCTGGCACGGCGGGTGGTGCTGGCGCGATCTGGCGGAGATCCTGCGCGCGCGCGGGCACCGGGTGTTCGCGCCGTCCCTGACCGGGCTGGCCGAGCGCCGCCACCTGATCGACGCGGTCACGGGGCCCGACACCCATGTGGAGGACATCGTGCAGCTGATCCTCTGGGAAGAGCTGGACGGCCTAACGCTGGTGGGCCATTCCTATGGCGGCAACATCGTCACCGGGGTCGCCAGCCGCCTGCCCGAGCGGATCGGGCGGCTTGTCTACCTCGACGCCTTCGTGCCCACCGAAAGCAACCAGAGCCCGTCCGCCATGTCGAACCCGGCACGGGCGGCGGAAATCGCCGCCTCGCGGCGGCCCGACGGACACAGCGACCCTTCGGGGTTCGAGCGCTGGGTGTCGCCCGAGCGCATCGACTGGCTGAAGACCATGGCCACCCCGCAGCCCGGCACCTGCTTTGGCAAGGGTGTCACCCTGACCGGGCGCGAGGCGGAGGTGGCGCGGAAGGACTATATCATCTGCACCCGGCACAAGCCGTCGCATTTCTGGCAGTTTCATGAGCGCTACAGCGGCGCGCCGGGCTGGACCTGTCACGAGATCGACAGCCTGCACGACGCCATGATCGAGGCGCCGGAGGCGCTTGCCGACATCCTGGCCCCGGCTGGCTGACCGCTGCGCAGGCCCGCGCACGGCCCTGCCCGCGGATTGGGCACCCCAAAACCATTACGCGACAAGGCGTTATCCCGCTGCCCCCTATGGGGCAAGGGACCACCTGCAACATTTTCGCACTTCGTCAAAGGTGTAAACTTCATTTGACATTTTCATTGTCAACTTACCCTGACATACTCCCGAGCAGGGTTGCTGATTCGTGATGTGGCAGCCTGCGGGCCGCTCACGTCCTCTTTCAGGCCGCGGCCGGCGAAACGGTGAAGAACCTAAACTGGAGGACTGAAAATGTCTGACGATCCCGACAAGGTCTGGCCAACCGGCCTGACCCTGCGTGAAGCCGAGGAGGTGCACAGCTACCTCATCGACGGCACGCGCGTGTTCGGCGCTATTGCGCTGCTCGCGCACATCCTGGTGGCGTTCAGCACGCCCTGGCTCGGCTAACGGAGGCACATCATGAACAATGCAAAGATGTGGCTCGTCGTGAAGCCGACGGTCGGCGTCCCGCTTTTCCTGGGCGCTGTTGCCGTTGGCTCGTTTGCCGTTCACGTGGCGGTTCTGACCAACACCTCGTGGGTGTCCGACTTCCTGTCGGGCCAGGAGCTTGGCACGGGTGACATGGAGGCCTCTGCCACCATGCTGCGCCAGCAGGAACTGGACGCGGCCCGCGCCGCCTACACCCTGCCCAAGGCCGATGGCACGCAAGAGGTCCTGGTGGTGCTTCCCGACGGCACGATGGCCAAGGCCATCCTGCAGCCGCCGGAACTCCACGCCTCGGCGGACACCCTGCCACGGGTGCTGGCAGACTGACCGTACGGTCGGCTGACTTGAAAAGCTGACCTGCGGGCCGCCGGCCCGCAGGTTACCCCCTACCATCCGGTGCCGATGCCCATGCGAAGCCTGAGGACCATCGCGATCAACCGCCTTGCCGCCGTAGGCCCGAGGTATCTGCCGTTCCTCGACGTGGCCACCGACGAGGTGCCGCTGTCGCGGCTGCTGCGGCTGTCGCTGTTCCAGGTGACGGTGGGCATGGCGCTGGTGCTTCTGGCGGGCACGCTGAACCGCGTGATGATCGTCGAGCTGAACGTGCCGGCCTCGCTGGTCGCGATCATGCTGGCGCTGCCGCTGGTCTTCGCGCCCTTGCGCACCTTCATCGGCTACAAGTCCGACGTCCATGTCTCTGCCCTCGGTCTGCGGCGGGTGCCCTACATCTGGAAGGGCACGCTCTACCAGTTCGGCGGCTTCGCGATCATGCCTTTCGCGCTTCTGGTCCTGTCGGGCTACGGCGAGGCGGTCGATGCCCCGCGCTGGGTCGGATACACATCGGCCGGGCTGGCGTTCCTTCTGGTGGGCGCCGGCGTTCACATGGTGCAGACCGTAGGGCTGGCGCTGGCGACGGACCTCGTCAAGGAAGACGACCAGCCCAAGGTCGTCGGCCTGATGTACGTGATGCTGCTTTTCGGAATGGTTATCAGCGCGCTCGTCTACGGGACGCTGCTTGAGGACTACACGCCGGGCAAGCTGATCCAGATGATCCAGGGCGCGGCGGTGGTAACCGTGGCGCTGAACATGGCCGCAATGTGGAAACAGGAGGCCCGCGACCGCGTGCGCGCCCGGCAGATGCTGGAGGCGCAGCACGATCCCTTCCGAGAGGCCATCGCCCGCGTCGCCACCAGCCACGGCACGATCCGCCTGCTCCTGGTCATCGCGCTGGGCACCTTCGGCTTCGGCATGGCCGATGTCCTGCTGGAACCCTACGGCGCGCAGGCGCTTGGCCTCAGCGTGGCCGACACCACGCGGCTGACCGCGCTTCTGGCGACGGGCACGCTGATCGGCTTCGCCATTGCCTCGCGCAACATCGGCCTTGGCCAGATGCCCGTGCGGGTGGCTCTGGCGGGCGTGGCCGTGGGCGTGCCGGGCTTTGCCGGCATCATCACCTCGTCCCTTGGCGGCGCGGCGCTGCTCTTTCCCGTCGGCACGGTCGTGATCGGGTTGGGCGCGGGGCTGTTCGGCCATGCCACGCTGACCGCCATGATGCGCGCCGCACCGCGCGACCAGGTGGGGCTCGCGCTTGGCACCTGGGGCGCGGTACAGGCAACGGCGGCAGGCGTCGGGATCGCGCTGGCGGGCATCGTGCGGGATGTTTTCGTCGGTCTTTCGCACGGGACTGGGAATGCGCCGCACGCACCCTACAACATAGTATTCACGGCAGAGATCGTTTTTCTGGCCCTTGCAATCCTGGTGGCGCTTCCGCTTGCGGCGCGCCGCGCAAACAACAAGGCGACGCCGCGTTCGGCGGACCAACAATCCAACCCGGTGGAGGTATCATGGCAACGGTGATCACGCGGTATTTCGACAGCTCGCAGCGCGCCCGGACGGTCGTGCACGAACTGGTGCACCGACAGCGCTTTTCGCGTCGCATCCTGCGCACGCTCGACAAGGCCGAAGGGCTGGCAGAGATCCTGACCAAGGCCGGTGTCGCGACGGACACCGCGCAGGCCTACCAGGACAGGATGGCGGAAAGTGGCGGCACCGTGCTGATGGTGCGGGCCGGCCACAAGCCGCTGGGCGTGGCCAAGACCACCCGCCAGGTGACCGCCTCGATGGGTGCCATCGCGCTCGAGGGCATGGACGAGGAGTTCTACGTCAAGGACGATCAGAACCCGCTGCTGAGCGTGATGGAAGGCGCGCCGCTGATGCTCAGCCGTCCGCGCGATCCCGACAGCACGACCCATCACATGGCCGACTGGCCCTTCCCGCTGATCCTGCGCCGCCCGCCCTTCCGCCCGCAGGAGGTGCCCGGCCACAGCCACCTGATGGATTTCGCCATCCCCCTGCTGGACGACCGCAAGCCCTTTACCGGCTCGATCTTCCCGCCCCATGCGCGGATGGCGAACTTCCCCATCCCGCTCATCAGCAAGCGCAAGCCCTTCACCGGCTCGATCTTCGGGCGGCACGCGCGGATGGCGAACTTCCCCATCCCGCTCATCAGCCGGCGCAAGCCGCGCAACCGCTCGATCATCGGGCGTCACACGCGCATGGCCAACTGGCCCTTCCCGCATCTCATCAACGGCAAGCAGGGCACCAACGCGCTGATGCCCGGCGGCCCGCGGATGGCGAATTTCCCGATCTCGCTGCTGAGCCGGCGCAAGCCCTACACGGGTTCGATCTTCGGCCGACATGCGCGGATGGCGAACTTTCCGATCCCGCTCATCAGCAAGCGCAAGCCCTACACCGGCTCGATCGTGGGCAAGCACGCGCGGATGGCGGACATGATGCTGCCGCTCGTCATCAAGCATTCCGAACCCGCCCCGAACGAGCGGCGCGACGGCTTCTCGTTCTCGAAGATGCTGGGCATGCCGACGCTGGTGCGGCGCTAAGGCCTCGAATCGGGGTTAACCGGCGGATATCGCTGGAAAACCCCGGTGCGGCATCACGTCGGCACAACGTCGGCATCGCGTCGGCGCCGTGAACGGCGTTTCCACGGATGAACAGACCGGACGGTGCGCCTAGCGCACCGCCGGGCGCCACAGCTCCTGCGCCTCGGACCGCCAGCCGGTGACGGCGGTGCCCACCCTCTCGTAGCCGTCCGGGAACGGCAGGCCATGCGCCGTCAGAACCGAGGCCGGCAGCGCCCGTGAGCCATCGGGCGCGGTCAGCACCCAGGCCCGTTCAAGCGTCTCCGGAGCGGCATACCCCAAAGCGGTGGTCACGAAATCCGCCGATCCCGGATAGCCACCGATCAACCATGACGCGGCGGGCGCCTCGGCTCCGAGGACTGCCGCCGCCGCGGGAGTGCCCCCAGTCAGGTCGATCAGGGCCATGCCCGGCGTCCAGCCCGCGTCGAGCGCGGCTTGCTGAAGGCCCGTCGCCCATTGCGCCGTCGCCGTATCGACCTTCAGGCTTGTCGGGCCGCCAAGAAAGGCAAGCGGGACCGTTTGGGACGCGACCGGCCCGGCCAGCCGGTAGGGCTCGGCCAGACTTTCGCGCACGGCCATGGCGGGGGGCACGGCCGATATCAGCGCAACGGACGCAAGTAGCCCCGCGCGTGGCGCGCCTGGCACGACCGCCCCGGCCAGCAGAACCACCGCAAGGGCGAAGAAAAGGTGGCCCGCGCCGATCGCCTGGGTCCAGTCGTTGTTGGTGCCGAGCGGCAAGAGCAGCCCCTGGACCACCAGGTAAACCGCGACAACCGCCTGTCGTCTTCGTTGCGCCCTTGTCGCGGCCCCGGGCCAGATCACCAGCCCCGCCAGCGCCAGGCCCGTCATCAACACCGCCAGCTCCAACCCCACCTCTCCGAGCAGTCGCGCCCAGGTGCCGGGGTATTCCTCCTGCCACGTCCAGAGCGCCCAGAGCAGGCCGCCCGCCACGGCAGTCGAAACCACGCCCGCCAAGGCCGCGCGCCAGGCAGGGCGCAGCAATGCTGCAAGCGACGCCAGCGCAAGCACGCCGAAAAGAACCGGGGCCAGGGGAAAGACCGGCGGCCAGCCTAGGCGAGTGAACAGTGTCTCTCCCATCAAGCGCATGGCGGCGAGGATCGCGCGGGAGTCGTGCCCGCCCCCGAGCAGCAACGCCAGGTCGGCCGCCGCGGACAGGCGCGCCACATAGGCCGTGGGACCGCCATCGGTCAGGACCGCGACCAGCAGGAGGAGGCACAGCCCGTTGACCGCGGCCACCCCCGCCAGGGCGATCGCCCGCATTGGCCCGGCGAGGACCAGTGCGAAGGGCACCGTTGCAACGGCCAAGGCCGCCGCAGAGGTTGGCCTGCCGACAAAGACCAGCGCAACCCCGGTGCCGACCAGCGCGGCGGCGGCCGCTGCCCCGCTCCCTCGTGCGAACCTGCCTCCGCCCGCGTGAAGCGTCACGCCGGCGGCCACCACCATGGCCCCAACCCCGGCGAGCGTGTTATAGGACGGCGTCAGCAGCCACCATTGCGCGATGCCTGCCAGCCCGCCGATGGCCCCGGCAGCCGCGCCGGCAAGCTGACCGGTCCGTCCGGGGAGCGCCAGCCGCATCGCCGCCATCGCCAGAAGCGCCCCGGTCGCCGCCATCAGCATGAAGGACACCCGGCGCACGGTGACGATATCCGCGCCGAAGACAGAAAAGACCGGGCCGAAGTCGACCGGCGACACGACGATGTCTCCGGGCCGCAGGATGCTCTGGATGAAATAGCCCTCGTCGGTGATGTCGAGGCCCCGGTCCGCCACCGCCATCAGGCCCGCCAGCGCCGCCAGGGCCACACCGGCGAGCAGAACGGAGATCAGCCCCGAAAGCAGCCGGTCCGCCCGCCCGGTCACGCCGGGCCGCCCCACCACGCGGGATTGGCGAGATACCAGTCGACGGTGGCGGCCAGCCCGCTCTGGAAGTCATGCGAAGGGCGCCAGTCAAGCTCTGCCCGGACCTTGGCAGGGTCGATGGCATAGCGCAGGTCGTGGCCCTTGCGATCGGTGACAAAGGCGATCTGGTCGACGTAGCTGGCGCCATCGGCACGGGGCCGTCGCGCATCGAGCAGCTTGCAGATCAGGCGGACGACGTCGATGTTGGCCCATTCGGCGTCGCCGCCGATGTTGTAGCGCTCGCCCAGCCGGCCGCGCGTCAGCACGCGCTCCAGCGCGGAGACGTGATCCTCGACATGCAGCCAGTCGCGCACGTTGCGGCCCGTGCCGTAGACCGGCAGCGGACGGCCCGCCAGTGCATTCAGGATCATGTGCGGGATCAGCTTTTCGGGATGCTGGTAAGGCCCGTAGTTGTTCGAGCAGTTCGAGATCACCACCGGCAGGCCGAAGGTGCGGTGCCAGGCCGCGACCATGAAATCGCTGGACGCCTTGGAGGCCGAATAGGGCGAGGACGGCGCATAGGGCGTCGTCTCGGTAAACCGGCTGTCGTCGAAGTCGAGGTCGCCATAGACCTCGTCGGTCGAGATGTGGTGAAAGCGGAAGCCCTCGGGGCGGCCGCGCGTCTCCCAGTCGGCCAGCGCGACCTGAAGCAGGTTCACCGTGCCCACGACGTTGGTGTCGATGAAGGCCAGCGGGTTCTCGATCGACCGGTCCACGTGACTTTCGGCGGCCAGGTGCATGATCGCGTCGGGGGCAAACCCCGTGACGACGGCGTTGAGCGCGGCGCGGTCGCAGATGTCGACACGGTGGAAGCTGTGGTTGGGCGCGTCGGCCACCGGGTCGAGGTTGGCCATGTTGGCGGCATAGGTCAGCTTGTCGACGGTGGCGACCTGATGGCCCTGCGCCACGAAATGGCGCACCACGGCGGACCCGATGAAGCCCGCGCCCCCGGTGACCAGCAGGCGCATCAGGTCAGCCCCCGCAGCGTGTCGGCCAGCGCCTCGGCCACGCGGTCCACGGCGTCTTCGGGCATCCCGTAGTAAAGCGGCAGGCGCATCAGGCGCGGGGCGGTGCCGTCGGTGACCGGGCAGCCCATCGGCGCGCGGCCCAGACGTTGCCCGGCGGGCGAGGAATGCAGGGGGACATAGTGGAACGAACAGCCGATGCCGCGCGCCTTCATCCCCTCCATCACGGTTTCGCGGTGGCGGGCGTCGGGCAGAAGGACATGGAAGATATGGCCGTTGAGCGTGCGCTGGTTGCCCACCGGATCGGGCAGGCGCAGGCCGAACTCGTCGGCCAGAGGGGCCAGACGGTCAGCATAGCGCGCCCATGTGGCGGCGCGGTCGGCGGTGATTGTGTCGGCGTGATGCAACTGGACCGAGAGATAGGCGGCCACCAGTTCGGACGGCAGGAAGGAGGAGCCGAGGTCCACCCAGGTGTACTTGTCCACCTGGCCTTCCATGAAGGCGCGGCGGTTTGTGCCCTTCTCGCGCAGGATGAAGGCGCGGTCGACGTAGGCGGGATCGTTCACGATCAGCGCCCCGCCCTCGCCCGCGCTAACGTTCTTGCTGTTGTGAAAGCTGATCGTCGAGATCGCCGAATGCGTGCCGGCCGGTTCGCCCTTGTAGGTCGAGCCGATGGATTGCGCGGCATCCTCGACAACGGCGATCCCGTGGCGCGCGGCGATGGCGTTGATCGTGTCCATGTCGGGGACGCGGCCCGCATAGTGGACGGCAAAGATCGCGCGGGTGGCCGGGCCGATCAGCGGCTCGATCGCGGCGGCGTCGATGTTCATCGTGCCCGGTTCGACGTCCGCAAAGACCGGCACCGCGCCGCGCAGCGCGATGGCGCTGGCCGTCGAGGCGAAGGTGTAGGAGGGCAGGATCACCTCGTCCCCCGGCTTCAGGTCCAGCAGCAGCGCGGCCATTTCCAGCGCGTCGGTGCAGGACTGCGTCAGAAGCGCGGCGGGCGCATTCAGGCGCGCGGCGAGCCAGGCCTCGCATTCCTTGGTGTATCGCCCGTCGCCATCCAGCTGGCGGCGGGCGACCGCCTCGGCCACGGCCTCGATCTCGGTGCCGAAGACCGGCGGGCGGTTGAAGGGAATCATGGTTTCAGCGCTGGGATTTTTCATGAGCAACGAGTTCGGCGAGGGACTGACCATAGGACGACTTCTTGAGCTTGACGGCGAGGAGTTCAAGAGCGTCCAGCGTGATGAGCCCGCGCCGATAGGCCAGTTCCTCGGGCGAGCAGACCAGAAGGCCCTGGCGATCCTGCAGGGTCTGCACGAATTCGCCGGCCTGGTGAAGGCTTTCATGCGTGCCGGCGTCGAGCCAGGTGAAGCCCCGGTGGAGCGTTTCCACGGACAGGCGGCTTTCGGCGAGGTAGTCCTGCAGAACCGAAACGATTTCCACCTCTCCCCGGGCGGATGGCATGACCTGCGCCGCGCGGTCCGGCGCGCTGCCGTCAAGGAAATATAGCCCCGTCACCGCCCAGTTCGAGCGCGGCCGCTCGGGCTTTTCCTCGAGCGACAGGGCCTGGTGATCGGCGTTCATCTCGACCACGCCGAAACTGCGCGGGTCGCGGACGTGGCTGGCGAAGATCGTGGCGTCCTCGCGGGCGGCGGCGCGTTCGAGCATCGCCTGAAGGCCATGGCCAAAGAAGATGTTGTCGCCCAGGATCAGGACGCTGGGCGCGCCGTCCAGGAAGTCGCGCCCGATCACATAGGCATCGGCCAGCCCGCGCGGTTCGGCCTGCACGGCATAGTCGAAGGACATGCCCCAGTGCGATCCGTCACCCAGAAGCCGCCGGAACGCCGCCTGGTCCTCGGGCGTCGTGATGAACAGGACCTCGCGCACGCCGGCAAGGATCAGGGTGGACAGGGGATAATAGATCAGCGGCTTGTCGAAGACGGGCAGAAGCTGCTTCGAGGTGCCGAGCGTCAACGGATAAAGCCGCGTGCCCGTGCCGCCGGCCAGCACGATGCCCTTACGTGGCTTCGGTGCAAAGATGGTCATGGCGGGGCTCCGTTCTTTCGTCGTGCTGCGCACTCCCGTCCGCAGTGTCGTGAAACATGACTTGAACGGTGTGGCAAGCTGGAGTGCGCGCGATTGGGCAGAAACCCGCGACTCGTGCCCGAAAGGGGTGGAAGAAGGCTCGGGGACGAGGGCGATCTTCGGGATCCGGACCCGTGGGACGGGCCCGTCCATGGCGGGGAACGCCGGGCTGTCCGGGTGGGTGCCGGGGCGACCTCAATGCACAGTCAGTCCCGCAGCACCGCCAGCCCGAACCCCGATTTGCCGAAGCCGTTGCCGTTGTAAAGCATGAAGGTGTCCCCGCCATGCGCGAAGACGTGGGGATATTCGATCATCTGGCCGTCCCAGGCCGCCGGGTCCGGGTCCACGTCGATGCCGGTGTCCTCCAGCGCAAGGCGCCAGGCTCGGCCGTCGGGACTGTGGGCGTATCCGATGCGATAGGGTTTCTCGCGCGTGCCGCGATAGGAGAACCACATGTCCGCCGATCCGTCGGCGTGGCGCAGAACCGCGGGTTTCGAGAACGCCTGCGCCACGCCCAGCTGAAACGGCACGGCAACGCCGCTGCGCGTCCAGATGTCGCCATCGGGCGAGGTGGCGGCGTTCAGCGTGTGCAGCATCTCTCCGTTTCCGGTGTCCCAGGTGACGGTGGAGCCGTACCACATCGCATAGCCCCCTGCCCCATCCGCCATCACCCAGGGGTAGGACAGGCTGACCGGGTCGGTGGCGTCGCGCGGCAGGAAGGGGGTGCCCGGGTCCTCGACCCTCAGTGACAGGTCGTCGGCCACCACGATGCGGCCCACTTCGCCGAACCAATGACCGCCCGGGGGCTGCTGCCAGCCCATGAAGAGGATGTAGCGCCCCGATGCCGTGTCATGGCAGTTGCCGATGCTGATGCCCGCCTCGAAATAGCTGCCCTCGGGCCCGTGGACCAGCGCCGGTTCGGCATGTTCGCGCAGCACGCGGCGCGCGGCGATGTCGATGTCGACGGCCCCCACGGAAGACCGGTTGCGGTCGTCGCGGGCGCTGAAAAAGACGCGGTAGACGTCGCCGTCCAGGTGCACGGGCGTCGGGTTGGCTGCGTGGCTGACAAGTTTCGGATGCAGGCCGGGGTTGGAGTAGAGATGCCCCAGCTTTTCCCAGCGGCGGCCCATGTCAGATGCCGCGCAGCCGGGTCGAGGGCACGCGAGAGCGTTCGGTTGCCGGGCCCATGTAGACGCCCTTGGGGTCGACATCGCCCAGGATCAGCGCGCCCGCGCCCAGAACGCTCTGACTGCCGATGGTGATATGGTCGCGCAGCGTGACGTTGACGCCGACAAAGCACATCTCCTCGATGGTCACGCCGCCCGATACCACGATATGCGAGGCGAGAAAGCAGTGGTCCCGGATCTTGGAATGGTGGCCGATGTGATTGCCGCTCCACAGGGTGACGTTGTCGCCGATGGTCACGAAGGGCTGGATCGTGTTGTCCTCGAGAATGAAGCAGTTCCGCCCGATCCGGCCCTCGTTCAGGACGGTGGCATGGCTGGAGACATAGCTGGGCAGATCATAGCCCATCGCCAGCGCGGCCTCGAACTTGTCGCGGCGCAGCTGGTTCAGCCCGGAATAGGCCAGCGCGATGAACATGCCGTGCCCGGCCGGGGGGTAGCTGTCGGCGACGGTCTCGAAATCGACGACCGGCAGGCCGCAGAAGCTGTCGGTGTCACGGAACTCGGCATCCACGGTGAAGGCCACGACCTCGTGGTCGCTGTCGTTGGTGAAGTAGTACCAGGCCAGTTCGGCGATATCGCCGGTTCCGAAGATGACGATCTGTTTCACGGGGATTTCCTGACGATGATCGTGAATTCGTAAAGGTCATAGTCGTGCAACAGCGTCACGAAGCGCGAATAGCGCGACTTGCAGCGGGCAAAAAGGTCCTCGGGCGAGGCGTAATAGAGGTAATCGCGCTGCTTGTCGGCGTCCGAATAGCTGGTCAGCGCGTTGAAGGCGAAGCCCTTCGTGGAATGGGCGTCCATCAGGTCGATGATGTCATGGATGACCCCAAGCCAGGAGGCGTCGTCGCGTTCCAGACGCACGTTGAAGATGCCGCTGGCCACGCACCAGTCGTGCGGGCGGTCCGGACGGTCGGCCTGGAGAAAGCGGCGCCGCTCGGTTTCGCCAAGGCTGGCCCGCGCGGCCTCGACCATCTCGGCGGAAATGTCGATGCCGGTGTAACCCATGCGCGGAAAGCGCCCGGAGAGATACCCGCAATAGGCGCCGTAGCCACAGCCCCAGTCGGCCACGTCGTCGGTGCTGTCGGGAATAAACGCCGCCGACAGCTTGTCGAAGCGCAGGGTCTGGCTGGCCTCGTCCTTCCAGTCGACACCGCGCGCCACCGGCCCGTGTTCGGCGATCTTGGCCGAGTAGTAGCGTTCTATGTCGTCGAGTTCGGATTTCATAATCAGGCCAGTGTCCCCGTTTCCAGTCGCGCACGATCCTCATGCGGCGGCAGGATCGCCGAACGGATCTCCGCAACACCAATACACATGTCAGGCCCGCCACGTCTCAAAGCCAGAGCCCCGCAGGAACGAAGGCTGCGGCACCGGCCAGGATCAGGCCGAAGACGAAATGCGCCGCCAGGACGCCTGCGGCCACAGTGCCCTTCGTCGTCCATCCCGTCCAGCTTCGCGCAAGCACCCAAGCGCTCTGCACGAGGATCAGGAAAACGCCGGTCTGCCCGGTCCAGAAGAAATTGCCGTCCCCCGTCCATTCCTCCGGAACCTCCGCCATGAAGAACGTGTAGAACATGGCCACGGCAACAAACCCCCACGTCCAGAACAGGGCGCGTCGGTCCTCGGCAGAGCCGATCCCAAGAAACGTCACAGTCAACGGCAACGCCATGCTTAGGGGAAGGCAAAGCAGGATCTGCGTGTAATCGGGCAATACCGCAAAGGGCAGGAAAGCGACCCCAACTCTGTCGGGGTTCGCTTCGTCATAGTGGAACAGCATCTGCCAGACCATAGTGGCGATCACCGGTATCAGCACCGCTGTGAAGGCCGCGAAACGGCGCCAGCGTCGGTCGATCAGGGCAATAACCCCAAAGACGGCACAGATCGGCAGGAACGCGATGAGAAAGGACGGTTTGGACAGCGCCGACAATACGCAGAATACCGAGAGCAGGACGAGACTGTGCCACCGGCATAACAATGCCTTTTCGTCGAGGAACACGAGCGACATGAAATAGAACCAGATCACAACGGCAAGAAGCTTGTTCAGATGCTGCGTCGGATTGTGATAGGTCAGCGGAACCAGGTAGTTGTAGTAGAAGTTCGGCTCGAAGAGCGTGACGGCGAAAATATGAGCGGACACCAGCGGCGCAAAGCAGGCGAAGAAGGCAAAACCCTGTAGCCGCCCGCCTGTACCTAAGGAGGTGAAGTGGTACAGCGCCACGCCCATCAAGCCATAGCACGCGCCCACCACGGCCACGCCGATAGGGTCGAGGCCGATGAATGGCACGACCTTCAGGGCGAGATGCACGACGAGTTGATAAAGAAAATGTGGAGAATCGACGCCGATCGCCCCGAAATCGCGCGCATACTCAAGATGATCCCGAAAGTCCGAGCTGGGGTTCACCGTCAAAAAACCAAGAGAGACCAGAGCAATGAACATCGCCAAGGCCAGAGGAACCAAGACATAGCCAAGGCTGTTTGGATGAACTCCTTGAATAACGCGCTTCAATTGCAATTCTCCAACTCCCTCTCAAACAATCTCAACCCTAGCTCGGGCGAAACGACGAGAAGGTTCATCCCCGCGGCTTCGGTCTCGACCGCACCGGTCAAGAGCACGTATCGCGACCGCGCCTCTCCCAGAACTCTGCGCGCATTCTGGCCGTGCACGACGCTCACGCCCATACCCGGCGGAAAAGCGGCGACGAAGGGCCCGAGGCCTCCGTTGTCAACCAGGACCGTATTGCACCAGGCCGGGCCGGACTCGGCATACGCCAGGTGCAGCGGCAATGCTGCCTGAAGGTCCAGATAGGCCTGGCTCGGCGGCGCGAACATCGGCGCGCGGTATGCCGAAAGAAACCACCGGAACTCGGTCGTGCTCGCCAGTCCCGAAACGACAACAAGCGAGGCCAGCACCATTCCCCCGCGGTTGCGTAGGAACACGAGCAGCACGAGAAAGGCGATGGGCGAAAGGATGCGAAATAGTCGGTAGCTGCCGAACCCGTAGGTCAGCATCTGAACGCTGACGGCTATGACCAGCACAAGCCAGACCGAGCGCGCGGGCCAGTCCGCAAACCGCCAGATCAACGCCCCCCAGACCAGCAATGTGGCGACCGCCACGACCGCGTGCGTTTCCAGTGCCGCCTGCGCCGAAGGCGTTGTCGCCCAGGCGATCGAGGCGGCCCCGTTCGCAAGCAGTCCCTCGACCGCCCCTGCCAAGGCGGCAGCCGCTCCGCCGATGCCGCCCGTGGAGGTGGACGCCGCGAGCAGACCGTTGGGGCTTGGCGCTGCGACAAGCGTTAGCAGCAATAGGAACAGGGGCACCGAGAAGACGGAAATCAAGGCGAGCACACCGAACGCGAGCAGGCTGGACGGGCTGTTGCGCAGGGCAAGAAACGCCAATCCCCACAAGGGCCTGAGCGCCGCCCCGGTCGCGATGACGCCAAAGCGCAGCACAACTGCGCCTCTCTTGCGCGACGCCAGGGCCGCCGCGACGAGCATGGCCACCGCGTAATGCGTGGCCTCCTGCATCGAAAGCTGAAGCATCACGACTAGCGGCCAGAAGCTGGCGGCAACGCCGGCAACCGCAAGCGTTTGCGCAAGGGTGGCGCGCCAGGTCGCAAGGAGCACAAAAAGGCAGGTCGAGACCAGCGCCAGATGCAGGGCAGGCACCGCCACCGGAACGTTCGCTGCGGGCCCGAGAAGCGCCAGCAAGGACCCGTAGAGCATCGGATACAAGGGGCCATGCGGCCCGTATCGGAACCCCAGTTCGTTGGGTAGTTCGTTGATCGTGAAATATCCGCTGGCAAAGCCGACCTCGGCGAAGCTTCGGATCTGATGGTTGTAGGTCACGTCATCGCTGAACACCGGAACGTAATGCAACGGGTTCAGCCCGAGCAGGCACCAGACCGATAGCACCGCCACGACGCCTGGTGCCAGTGACACGATTGGCCATAGAACAGGGACGGGTCTGCCCGGACTGTCGGTCAGAGCGGCAAAACGCCATAGGCGACCGGTTGTCGTTGCTTTCTCAGTCACCTGAAGGCCCGGGCAATTGTCACGCGCGGAGGTCTTATCCGAAACATCCATACCATGCCAGCGGATTGGTCCTGCGGTCTTGTAGCCTTGGAACGAGGGACATCGCGTCAAGCCGCCGGCGCGGGATCTCCGGGCAGGACCAGCAAGACCGCACCACCCATCAATATGCCGAGAATTCCCGTAGCGGACACGGCCGCGCCGAGAGCTATACCCTCTTCGGGGTCGGCCCCGAAGACCGCGAACATAAGCGCGAAACTGGCTTCGCGCACGCCGACCCCCCCGATCGAGATGGGAAGCATGGTCGTGATCCACACGGCTGGCACGATGGCGAAATAGGCCAGGGAAGGGATCTGAATGGACATGGATGCCCCAAGCGACAGCGCGGCCAGGATGGCGAGCAGGTGCACCAGGATCGAGAGCGAGAGCGACGCGGCGACCGTCCGGCGGCTTTGAAAGCAGCCTAGAAGTCCGGCCAGCATGTCCCTGATGCCGCTTGCGATGCCCGCGCCGCGGCCTCGATAGAACCGCGAAACCATCCAGTCCGTCAACGACACCGCGGCGACAAAGACCCAGGGAAGCAGTGGGATCAGCAGCAACGCGACGACCGAAACCCCCACCAGGCCCCAGGCCGCGCTGGTCCCGCCGTTCTGCAGAAACAGCACCATCGCGCCCGGAAGCGCGATCACGCCGATCGAGATGACTCCATAGACACGATCCGCCAGCAAGCTCGACACCACGAGGTCGAAGCTCGCCCGTTTCGTCGAATAAAGCATGACGCCACGCACGACGTCTCCGCCGTGCGCCGAAGGCAACCCAAGGGACGACAGCATCCCGACAAACGTCATGCGCAGGACAGAGCGGCGCGGAAGGACCACCTTAAGCCGGCGCAGGAGAAAGTCCCAGCGTACAGCCGACAATGCAATGCCGACGAAGATCATGAACGATGCTCCGACCGCCACCAGAGGATTGAGCCGGCCCAGCGCGGTCAGGATTACGCCGGTATCGAGCGCGTAGACCAGCATCGCGATCGCAGCAAGGGCGACTGCGATCCGAATGGCCAGCGTCCATGCCTGGCTCACAGCCGAGACCTACGCCTGCAACTTCGTGGCGCGGCGCCGGTAATAGTCGGTCGGCGTGCCGACAGCTTCGTTTCCGAACCCCAACAGACGCCGCGTCGCCTGAGACAGACCCTGATGATCCGCAAGTGTCGTCGGCAGGTCGATCTGCTGCCGAATGAACGGCAGCGTATAGACATGGTTCACCGCACGCCGCACCGCGTCCGAGGCATTCACGCCGCCGGAATGGAAAAGCATGCAGTCCAGTATGAGAAAGGAACCCGCGGGCGCGCAAACGGGCTCTGCGAGAGAGCCCAGAAACGCCTCGGATGGGAAGTTCTCGTATCTGTGGGTTCCGCGCGCGACCAGGGTGGCGCCGTTCTCCAGCGTGAACGGATCGATGCAATACAAGGCGTTGATCGCAAGCGGCCTGGAGCTGACGAAATGCTGATATGGGAGATCCCGGTGCCACGCGCCCTGGCTGTATCTCTCGCCGCGCGGAGGGTTCACGATGCCATTCTGCTGATTGAGAATGAAGGCACCTTCCGAAGCCTTGCCGCGAAACACCACCTCGGCCAGGTCCATCACGTTCCGGTTTTCCGCCAGGTCGACGAAGGCATCTTCCAGGGCCAGCGGCGCGCGTATCGTGTTGTGTTCGTCGATCTCGCGCAGCATCTCGGCCCCGTGCAGGTCATGCTGCCGCTTCAACGCGCGATCGAAGGCATCGGCGATGCGATCACGCCCCGCCGCATCCAGCCCGGCGTCGACGATCACGAAGCCGTTCACGGAAAGCTCCTCGAACTGCCTTTCCGCGGGCGTTGCCGGCGAATTGCGTTCTCTGATACCGTAGCTTCGAACGGAGGAATGCTCGCTCTGGTGTTCCATCGTCTACCCCGGCCCTAGGCCTTGATCATGTCGTTGAATACGATCGGCGAAAGGTCCAGCGAGAACAGTCGCTGCGCCACTGCGCCCTGCGATTGCGGATGTGTGGCCACAATGATCGGCTTCCGGCTTGGCCCGATGTCATCAAACGTCGCCATCGGCTTGTCAAGACTGCGAGCGCCCGCAAGGGAATCGACCACCAACCTGTCCACCCTTCTCCAGCACTCCGGCGCATAGCATCTCAGCAAGGCCGCCATCTCGCCCGCGCCGAACAGATCGACCCCGACGCTGTCTCCCATGCGGGCGCACAACGCCCTGTCGAGGGATGCCCATGCCGAGAGGTAAGCGGCGGCCTCGGCCGCCCGCGCGGCACCCGCCTGGTTCTCAGCCACGACCGCTTGCCCGCCGCCGTTGGACGCCGCCGTCAGGATGAAGGCCTGAAAGCCAGGGAAGCGTTCCAGCGCCGGCAGGACGGCAACCACGCGAAATCCGGCTGCAATCGCCAGAGCCCGCAGGCTCGCCGGTGTGAAGCTCGAAACGTGATCGCGGAAGAGCAACTCGAGGTTCGGTGGACTGGGCGCGGGACAGACGATCAGGGCCGTCCCGGACGCGGAAAGCTGTCCCCGCAAGGCGCGAAGAAACTCAGAGGGATCCGCAGCATGCTCTATCACGTTGATACAAAAGGCGAAATCATAGCCTTGATCGAGAAACTCAAGCTCCTCGAGAAAGGCTTTCCTGATCTGCACGCCAGGCGGACTGTTCGCCGCGAGTTGCTCGGCGGCCTCGATTCCGTCCATGTGGACCTGCGGAAGGTGCCGCGCAAGATAGCCGAGCACGTGGCCAGATCCGCATCCGATCTCAAGAATGCGGCGCACATCGTATTGTGAGACGATCTCGTGGACGAACGCGGCGTAGCCGAGGTTGCGCGACACGTCGGACACACCGGCATCGACACCTAGATCGTAGTCGCTGTCATAGAAACGCTGCACATCCCCTGCCGAAAGGATCGTCGCGTGCGTGACGGCTCCACAGCTGTTGCAAGCCGCCTTGTCCAGCGGGCCGTTCCAGATCCTGCCATCGCTCAGCATTGACCGGGCCACATGGGGATCGGGCAGGCGAACCCTGTCGTCTTGCCCGCAAATCGGACAGGCCCTCATCGGCATCAGGATGTCACCCCTTTGCATTCGTTTGTTCGGCAGGCGGTGCAACCCGTCCCGTATCGCGCCCGTTCCCATGCCCTGGTCCACCCGGTCGCGCAGGGATACACGATGTCGGACACTGCATGTCATAACCTTCCGTCACCAAGGCCGACCGAAGAAGACTGGTGCCTCGCCTTGTAACAGCCTTCTTTCGTCACGACCTCGCGCACCGTCGAGATGGGGCGCCTCTTGACCTCCATGAAAATCTTGGCCACGTATATCGCAATGATGCCGTTGAAGAAGATGGTAATTCCACCGACCATGATAATCGTGGCCATGACGGAAGCCCAGCCTTCAGACTGAAGCCCGAGAACGAGTTTGGCATAAACCAGATAAAGAACGATCAATACAGCCAAGATACAAAGAAAGAGCCCGAACACCGATATGATGTGCAGGGGCCTGTTCGAAAAGGATGTCACCGCGTTCACGAAGAGCCCGATCAAACGCCAGAGCGTATAGCTGGTCGGGCTAGAGCTTACCTTCCGCACCAGGACCGGCACCTGGTGGAAACCCACCAGGTACCAGATGCCAGCGAGGAAGACCTCACGCTCCTCGAACTCAAGCATGGCGTCGAGATAGCGGCGGCTTATCAGGCGGGCGGTCACGAGGTTGTTCGGGAAGTCCGACCGCGACAGGAACCGCATCAACCCGTAGAACAGGCGGGAGCCAAGCTTGTAGAACATGCTTCCCTTCGGTGCAATCTGCACACCGAACGCGACATCGGACCCGCTCTCGCAGACCACGCCGTAGAACTCGACGATCCAGGCCGGATCCTCTTCCAGATCGCTGTCGCAGATGAAGACATAGTCTCCGGTCACGTATCTTAGACCGGTGAGGATGGCCTTGTGCTGGCCGAAATTGCGGGAAAGATCGACCAGGACGACCTTTTCGTCGCGCTCTGCCAGCCCCCTTGCAATCGCGTAGGACCTGTCGGGCGACGCGTCGTTCACAAGTATGATCTCGTAGTCGTCCGTCACCTCGCTGATCGCGGCGACGCAGCGTGAATAGAATTCTTCGATGTAGGTTTCGCTTCGATAGAGCGATGTCACGACCGAAATCCTGATGCCTCGGTCCGGCGCCTTGACCGCCGACGCCGCCGCGGTCGCATCATCCGTCACCGGCCCTGCCGGATTCTGGCCGTCCTCTTGATCTCGCACCGCCTCATTCCCCAAAGAGTGCTGCCTTGCCGGTATGGGACTTCAGGTGTGTCTTTGCCTCGGGGCCGACCCGCAACAGGAGGTCGATAACGCTTACCCCGTGCTCGAATGTCCCCGAGGCCTGTTCGTACGCCGGATAACCGGTGTAGTCGCAGTATCGCAAGTCAATGCCCGCGTCATCGAAGACGGCCGGGTCCAGGTATGCCTTTGCCGCTGGACCGCTCAGATACATCGTCGCCCCATGCGCGGTGCAGATCTCGGCAAGCCGCCGGGTGGGGTCGGACGTGGTCCTGGGCGTGTCCTGCGAGACCGCGAACACCGTCTCAGCGCCGATCATCCGCGACAGCCGCTCGATGAACAGACGGTTAACCGCGTATAGCTGGGACATGCGCGCAGCATCCCGGTAGGCGTCCTCGATCCGGGGAAAGAAATCCGCGAAGAAGGGCGCCTTGCGATAAGCGTGACGGATCGTGTTCAGATGTTTGTCGGCCCACTTGTCGTCGGCCACCTGCATGTCCGTGATCGCCGCCTCGTAGCGCCCCTTGCTTTCAACGGGGATCGTCAGCCACTTCGGGACCCCATCCACGATTATCTTGTTGCGGTTTCGCCAATCCCGACGCGTGTACTGGACCTCGTCGTACAAGACGAAGACATCCGCCGCGTTCACTAGGTCGAAATACCCTTTCCAGGGTATGTAACTTGATTGAAGGATGACGACCGTTTTGGACATACTTCAGATGCCTGGGCGTCCGGGCAGGCCTGGTTTGAATGAACTCAAGTGCAATTCGGCATCTCCAGTACAGGCCCCCTTGGCATCGAGGTGCCGGTTGACCGTTGCGCCCGGAAGCCGGGAGACTATCGAGTCACCAAGTCGGAGCAATATTCGCGCGGCCCGTCTACAGCAGGGGTATCCCGAAAGCAACCTTGCACCCATAACAGCGCCCCGACTATGGCCTGGGTCCGCCCGACCTGCGCCATTTGCCGACCGCAGGTCCCCGCGTCGACGGCAACGGCGCTTTGCAACGCGCCATGGGCGGTCTAGCATCGCCACCGGGACGGGGAGCTAGGGCCATTTCGACAACGCGGACATTCGACTACGTCATCGTCGGTGGCGGCGCGGCGGGGTCCGTGCTGGCGGCGCGGCTGGCCGCCGAAAGCGGTGGCAGCGTCGCGTTGCTGGAGCGTGGGCCGCGCGACACCGACCGCTGGATCCATGTTCCCGCCACCTTCTTCAAGGCGCTCAAGGGCGGCAACGCGGAAACCGTGATGTCGCTGCCCGACACCTCGCTCGACGGGCGGCCCTTTGCGGTGCCGCAGGGGCGCGTGCTGGGGGGCGGGTCCTCGGTCAACGGCATGATCTACATGCGCGGCCAGCACCGCGACTACGACGACTGGGCGGACGCGCACGGCTGCGACGGCTGGACCTTTGCCGATGTCCTGCCCGTCTTCATGCGGCAGGAACGCAACATGCGCCTCGGCGCGCCCTTTCACGGGCAGGCGGGTCGGCTGGTGGTGGCCGATGCCTCGGCCCCGCATCCCGTTACCGCGCGCATCATCGAGGCCGCCGTGGCCGCCGGCCTGCCCCCGACCGACGATTTCAACGGCGCGCGGCAGGACGGCGCGGGCTGGTACCAGGTGACGGCGCATGACGGCCAGCGCCAGTCGGCGGCGCATTGCTTCCTCGCGCCAGAGATGGGGCGGGAGAACCTGACCGTGCTGACGGATCACCTGGCCTGCCGGGTGCGGATCGAGAACCGCCGCGCCGTGGCGGTCGAGGCGCGCACGCCCGAGGGCGCCGAGATCGTCCTGCACGCAAGGCGCGAGATCGTGCTGACGGCGGGCACCTTCCAGTCGCCGAAACTTCTGATGCTGTCGGGCATCGGCCCGGCGGACCAGCTTCTGCGGCACGGCATCGACACGGTGCAGGACGCGCCCGGGGTCGGCGCGAACTATCACGACCACGTGGGCGCGCCGGTGACCCGCCGCCTCAAGGGCGCCAAGGGGCTGCATGGCGCCGACAGCGGGCTGGCCGCGCTGCGGCACGGCTTCGACTATTTCGTGCTGCGGCGCGGGCTTCTGACCTCGAACCTGTTGCAGGGCGGGGCCTGCGCCGACACCGCCGGAGAGGGCCGGCCCGACGTGCAGTACAACCTCGCCCCCTTCGCCGCCGGTGCGCCGGGGCAGCCGCCCCTGCCCTTCCACGCGCTCCAGGTCCACCCGATGAC
>JAUIBJ010000361.1 GCA_030428025.1 Alphaproteobacteria bacterium | reverse complement strand
GGATTATCGCTGTCACATGGCCTATTGCTGGGGCAATCCGGTCCGGCACGGGTTGGTCGAAAGGGCGGTGGATTGGCCCTATTCGTCGATCCATCGCGATATCCGCGCCGGCCGAGTCGAACCGGAATGGGGTGGAGTTGCCGAAACCGGCGATTACGGTGAACCGTAGGATGGGATTTCATCCCATCATTTGCCGGGGCGGTGGTGATGGGGTGGAACCCCATCCTACGCTTGTTACGCTTGCTAGACTCGCGCCTTGTTTAGTTTCAGGCTTAAGGCAATACTGAAGGCATGAGTAAAGAAGATCACCTTTCCAACGAGATAGCGATTTCAGCAAGGTTGGAGGAGCGAGGTGTAGCCGCCTCTGCCAAAAGCAGAGCCTTGGTGGCCTTTGACCGCCTACTGGGCAGTGCCGCTGATATTCCTACAGCGTATCTTGAGAACATTGCTAAGAAAGCGCGGCTCCGCGGAGAGCTTGAGCGGAAGAAGTTGATCGAGGTTTCGCAAGGACCAGAGCAAAGAGACCCTTTCGAAGATGGTGCATATCTTCAGGCTAAATCTGCGGAGGATGAGGCTGAAAGGATTGAGAACCTTAGTAAGGTCGTCGACGCCTCGGTCGATCAGCTAAGCGAGGAAGCCACCATCGCCGAAGATAACAAAGAGATCGATCCAGATTGGCTCAATCGGTTTCGCGCTTACGCGGCTGAGATATCAACCGAAACAATGCAAAGCCTCTGGGGAAGGGTATTAGCAGGCGAGATACAGAATCCCAACACGTTCTCGTTGTCGACATTGCGTATTCTGTCGGAGCTGGATCAAAATACAGCTCGCACGTTCCAGGAAAAGGCAAAGCTGGTTCTCAACGGGGAATATATCCCGAAGCCGAAGCTGTTGTCAGGCCAATCTCTCGCTGAGTTTGGCCTTTTGGAGGAGGCGGGCCTTCTTCGAGACATAGGTGGCTTTACCGGCATAGATAAGGAACCGGGGCCCGACGGGAAGATCTACCTGCGCGAAGGAAAGCTCTTGTTGATCGCCGAGGCGTCGACGAAGAAACGATTGAGTGTTATCCCCTTGACTAGAATCGGTAAGGAACTCTTGAGCATGCTACCGAAGCCTGACCCGCTTTCTGGACTGCAGGCAGCGTTCAGTTCTTTGGATTCGGAACAAATAGCCGCTGCCAAAATTGCTGTGATTCTAGAGGAGCTTCCAGAAGGACAAATCCGGTATTCTGACGTTGAAGTCTTGAAGCACCAAAGCTAACGCACAAACTTCTTGTACTTCAACCGCTTCGGCTCCAACGCGTCCGGTCCCAGACGGCGCTTCTTGTCCTCTTCGTAGTCCTCGAAGTTGCCTTCGAACCATTCCACATGGGCGTCGCCTTCGAAAGCGAGGATGTGGGTGCAGATACGGTCGAGGAAGAAACGGTCGTGCGAGATGACCACCGCGCAGCCGGCGAAATCGACCAGCGCGTCTTCGAGCGCGCGGAGCGTTTCAACGTCGAGATCGTTGGTCGGTTCGTCGAGCAGCAGCACGTTGCCGCCCTCTTTCAGCAGCCGTGCCATGTGCACACGGTTGCGTTCACCGCCCGATAGCAGGCCGACCTTCTTCTGCTGGTCGCCGCCCTTGAAGTTGAAGGAGGAACAATAGGCGCGGCTGTTCACCTGCGCGTCACCCAGTTCGATCAGTTCGGCGCCGCCCGAGATCGCTTCCCACACGGTATCTCCGCCGTTCAGGTCGTCGCGGCTCTGGTCCACATAGGACAGTTGCACCGTGTCGCCATAGTCGACGGTGCCCGCGTCGGGTTCGAGCTGGCCGGTAAGCATCCGGAACAGGGTCGATTTACCGGCGCCGTTCGGGCCGATCACGCCGACGATGCCGCCCGGCGGCAGCGAAAACGACAGGCCCTCGATCAGTTGCTTGTCGCCCAGATGCTTGGCCAGGCCGTCGACCTCGATCACCTTGGAGCCCAGCCGCGGGCCATTGGGGATGACGATCTGCGCGCGGGTGATCTTGTCGCGCTCGGATTGACCCGCCAGTTCGTTATAGGCGTTGATCCGCGCCTTCTGCTTGGCCTGCCGGGCTTTCTGGCCCTGCCGCATCCATTCCAGCTCGCGTTCCAGCGTCTTCTGGCGCGATTTGTCCTCGCGGGCCTCTTGCGCCAGCCGCTTGGCCTTCTGTTCCAGCCAGGCGGAATAGTTGCCTTCGTAGGGGATGCCCCGGCCGCGATCCAGTTCGAGGATCCACCCGGTGATGTCGTCGAGAAAATAGCGGTCGTGGGTGACGATCAGGCAGGTGCCCTTGTAGTCGATCAGGTGTTGTTGCAGCCACGCGATGGTTTCGGCATCCAGATGGTTGGTCGGTTCGTCCAGCAGCAGCATGTCGGGGGCTTCGAGCAGCAGCTTGCACAGCGCCACCCGGCGTTTTTCCCCGCCCGAGAGCGTCGAGACATCGGCATCGTCCGGCGGGCAGCGCAGCGCCTCCATCGACACGTCGATCTGGCTGTCGAGATCCCAGAGGTTCCGGGCGTCGATCACGTCCTGAAGCTCGGCCATTTCAGCAGCGGTTTCGTCGCTGTAGTTCATGGCGAGGTCGTTATAGCGGTCGAGGATGTCCTTCTTTTCCTTGACCCCCAGCATGACGTTTTCGCGCACGGTCAGCGACGGGTCCAGTTCCGGTTCTTGCGGCAGATAGCCGACCCTGGCGCCTTCTGCGGCCCAGGCTTCGCCGGTGAAATCCTTGTCCAGCCCGGCCATGATCTTCATCAGGGTGGATTTACCCGCGCCGTTGACGCCGACGACGCCGATTTTCACGCCGGGCAGGAAGGACAGGTGAATGTTCTCGAAACATTTCTTGCCGCCGGGGTAGGTCTTGGAGACGCCCTGCATGTGGTAGACATATTGATAGGCGGCCATGGTTCTTCCTGTTCTGTCCGGGTCAACGTCACCGGGCTTGATAGCGAAGCCGCGAAGCGGGGGCAATCGCGATGGTGCATTGCGCGGGCGCCGCGCCTTTCGGCTGGCAGGGCCTTGGTTGCCATGTCATACCGTCGCCGGAGGAGACGGTATGCGCCTGCACATGCCCCGACGATTGATTGCCGCCTTCGTGCTGTTTGCGGCGCTGGCCTTCGCCGGTGTCGGTACGGTGCATTCCGCCGCCCGTACCGCCGCAGCGTTGGGGCCGGCGTCAGCCGGGGTCGACCTGGCCGATATCTGCGGGGGCGGCGGCGCCGGAGATATCATCGAGAGCCGCGATTGCCCCTGGTGCCGGATTGCCGGGGCGGCGGTGGTTCTGCCAGAGTTTGCGGGGTTGCCTGTGCGGGTGGCGTCGGAACTGCTGGCGACGCTCCGCCCGAAAGAATGCCGGCGCGCTCTCGTGCCCGCGTACGGCCGGATACCGCCAGCACGGGCACCGCCCCACCCTGTCTGAAATTCTCTCTTTCAAACGCACCGCCCTGCGGGGCGGTGCCGGGACAATTCTGACAGGACTGAAATCAATGAAACTTGTGAAACTGGCGGCGCTGCTGGCCGCGACCACTCTTGCTGCGCCGGTCTTTGGCCACGCAACGCTTGAAACCCAGAAGACTGCCTCGGGCAGCAGCTACAAGGGGGTGATGCGGATCGGACATGGCTGCGACGGGCAGGCAACGCTGAAAGTGCGGATCGACATTCCGGAAGGTGTGATTGCGGTCAAGCCCATGCCCAAGGCGGGTTGGGCACTGGAAACCGAAACCGGCGATTACGAACACGAATACAACTACTTCGGCACAGCGATGGCGTCGGGCGTCAAGCGGATCGACTGGACCGGCGAGTTGTCGGACGATCATTACGACGAGTTCGTGTTCAAGGCGTGGATCGACGAATCGGTGGTGCCGGGGCAGGTGATCTATTTCCCAACGGTGCAGGAATGCGCCGACGGTCGCGAGGAGTGGGTGAACAAACCCGCCGCCGGTCAGGACAGCCATGACATCGAGGGGCCCGCGCCGGGGCTGGAGATCACCGAGGGTGGGCACGCACATCATTGAGGCGCTCACGCGATCCGAAAAAAGCGGGTGGGCGGCGGTTGCCGCCCGTCATTTTGCGCGAATATGGACATTCCCGCTGACCCGGCCCATGAAAGGGGCCATTGGGAGAGGCTGTGATGCGTCATGTCGTTCCGTTCGCCCGCGCCGGCATGACCGTGGGGCTGTTCGGCGGGTCGTTTGACCCGCCTCATGCCGGCCATGTGCATGTCACGCTGGAGGCGCTGAAGCGATTCGGGCTGGATCGGATCTGGTGGCTGGTAAGCCCCGGCAACCCGTTGAAGACAAGCGGTCCCGCGCCGCTGGAGACGCGCATGGACGCAGCGCAGGAACTGATGCGGCATCCGCGTGTGGTGATTACCGATATCGAAGCGCGGCTGGGAACCCGCGCCACGGCCGACACGCTGGCGGCATTGCGGGCACGGTATCGGGGCGTGCGGTTCGTCTGGCTGATGGGGGCCGATAACCTGGCCCAGTTGCATCGCTGGCAGAACTGGCGGACGATCATGGAAACGGTGCCGGTGGGCGTGCTGGCCCGGCCCGGTGACCGGATAGCGGCGCGCATGTCCCCGGCAGCCCGAATCTACGTCCACGCGCGGCTGGACGGTCCGGCGGCACATCTCCTGGCGC
>JAUIBJ010000360.1 GCA_030428025.1 Alphaproteobacteria bacterium | reverse complement strand
GCACCGGGTTGATCCGCGACAGGCGGGGGCGGATCTTGTCCGTCGCCACGACGAAACTGCGCTGGCCGATGATCGACAGCAGCGCCAGCGCGGCGGGGAACAGGAACCAGGCGGCCAGGCCGGCGGCGAGGGCGGAGGTCAGTCCAGAGAGCGGCGCGGCCGCGCCGCCCTCGAAGATCATGCCCGAAAGCGGACCGGCGCGGTCGATCAGCGCCATTAGCGCCTCGCTGACCTGGTTGACCGAGGCGCCGCCCACGGCCAGCGCGGCCAAAAGGAATCCGCCATAGGCCGCCGCGGTGTTGAGATCGGCCGAGCGGGCCAGCTCGCCCTTCTTGCGCGCCTCGTCGAGCTTGTGCTGCGTCGGCTCGTGTGACTTGTCGCTCTCGTCGTCCTTCTCTGCCATCATCCGCTCCCGAAGGGGTTGGCAACGAACCGGCTCAGCGCCTCGATCCAGATCGTCAGAATGCCGGGCGCGAGCACCAGAAGCAGCACCAGCCCCGCTCCCGTGATGACCGGCGCGCCGACAAAGACCACCATGAGTTGCGGCATGGCCCGATTGATGATGCCGAGCGTGAGGTTGTAGAGCACCGAGACGATGACGAAGGGTGCGGCGAGGGTGAAGGCGAGGCCGAAGGCGCCGGCGACCTGCCGCACGCCCCAGGCGGTGACGTCACTCGCCGCCGGCATCTCGGCCAGCGGAAACAGGCGGTAGCTGAGGATCACCAGTTCGGCCACCCGCACATGCAGCCCCATCATCATCGCAAGGGCGATCCCGCCGAGAACCAGCAGATAGCCCATTGCCGGCATCGGCTCTATCCCGGCATTACCGAGGATCTGCGACAGCGAGGTCGCCTGCGCGGCGATCGACCCGGCCGTCTGCAGCGCCAGAAGAAAGAGCCGCAGGCCGATCCCGATCAACAGGCCGATGCCGGTTTCCGCAACCACGAGCCAGCCCAGCGGCGGCGGATCGGCCATGGCCGTCGCCAGGTCGGGCGCCAGCGCCGGGGCCGCGACGGCCGTCAGCGCCAGCGCCAGCATCAGCTTGATGCGCACCGGCACCGACCGCTCCCCGAACCCCGGAAAAAGCGACATCACCGGGCCCACGCGCAGGAAGACGAGAAAATGCAGCCAGAGCGCACCCTGCGTCAGCGCCAGAAGCTCGGCCAGCCCGGTCAAGCCTGCACCACGCCCAACAACGCCGGCCTGGCGTCGAGCCCGATTTCCTCAAAGGAGAGCACCGGGTTGGTGATGTTCTTGGCCGACAGCACCGTGCGAAGGAATCGCCGGCGCAGGGTCGAGGTGACAAGCGCCGGGTAGGCTCCCTGCTCGCCCGCTCGGGCCACCTGCTCGCTCACCGCGCTGGCCAGCACGTTGAAGGTTTCGGGCGGCAGTGCCACGTCCAGCCGGCCACCCTCGCCGTCCATCTGGTAGGTCGAGAATGTCTCCTCCCATTCCGGGGCCAGCTGGATGAGCGGCAAGGTGCCGTCATCGCGCTGCAGGCCCGCCACGATCTGGAAGCCCAGCCGCTGGCGGACATGTTCGCAGATCGCCTCCGGCTGGCTGTGCGTCTGGCGCCCCTCGGCGGCGGCTTCAAGGATGAGGGGCAGGTTGCGGATCGAAACCTGCTCGGCAAGCAAAAGCCGCAGCACGGCGTGCAGAAGGTCGGTCGGAACCCGGTCGGGGATCAGCTCTTCGAGCAGCTTGCGGTTGGCCTCGGCGCGCACCGGGTCGGGGATATTGACCATTTCGTCGAGCAGCCGGCGCATGGATTTCATCGTCAGCAGCCGGCTCAGATTGCGCTTGATCACTTCCAGCAGATGGGTGGCCAGCACTTCCGTCGGACGGACGGTGGTGGTGCCGGCAAGCGCCGCCTCGTCCTCGGACGCGGCGTCGATCCAGACGGCGGGAGCGCCGTAGACCGGCTCAACCACCCTCTCGCCCGGCGGCAGATCAGGGTTACGATCGGGATCGAGCGCGAGAATCCGGTCGGATTGCAGCGTGCCCCGGGCCTGCTGGACCCCCTGAATGCGAATCACATAGGTGCCCCGTCCCAGCGCCGGCTCATCCGTCAGCCGGATTTCGGGCAGGATCAGACCGAAATGTGTGGCCACGTGACGGCGCATGTTCGAGATCCTAGCGTCGAGGCCGGTTCCCGGATCAAGCACCATGTCGACAAGATCGGGCGCGAATTCCACATGGATGTCGTCGAGTTCCAGGATCTCGCCCATGGATTTCTCGGGCGGGGCGGCGGGGGCGGCTTCGGTGTCGGCCTCCTGGCGCTCGGCCCTGTTTCGGCGTTGCAGCCAGACCGCAGCCGCCCCCAATGCCGCGCCGCCGAGGATGAAGGGAAGGAAGGGCAGCCCCGGCACCAGCGCGAAAAGTACCATCAGCACCGCCACCGTGCCCATCGCCGCCGGGTGGCGCCCCAGTTGCCGGACCAGCGCCAGGTCGGTCGCACCCTGGGTGCCGCCCCGGGCGAGCAGCAGGGCCGAAGCGATCGAGATCACAACGGCAGGGATCTGGGTGACCAGACCGTCGCCCACAGTGAGGATGGCGTAGGTCTCGAACGCGGTTGAGAGCGGCATGCCATGCACCGCCGTCCCCATGATCAACCCCATCACAAGGTTGAGCAGGGTGATCAGAAGCCCGGCGATGGCATCGCCCTTGACGAACTTCGACGCCCCGTCGAGCGAGCCGAAAAAGGTGGTTTCCTGCTGTTCGCGCTCGCGCCGCTCCTTCGCCTCGCGGTGGTCGATGGCCCCGGCGGACATGTCGCTGTCGATGGCGAGTTGCTTGCCGGGCATGCCGTCGAGGGCGAAACGGGCGCCCACCTCGGCCATCCGCGCGGCGCCCTTCGTGATCACCATGAAGTTGACGATCAGCAGCACGCTGAACACCACCAGCCCCAGGAAGACGCTGCCGCCCATTACGAAATTGGCGAATCCCTCGATCACATCGCCGGCGGCGCCGGTGCCGGTATGGCCCTGGCCGATGATCAGTTTGGTTGATGATACGTTGAGCGACAGCCGCAGCATCAGCGAGGCCAGCAGGATCGTCGGGAAGGCAGAGAAGTCGAGCGGGCGCTCGATGAAAAGCGTGACCGTGAAGATCAGAATGGCGAGCGCGAAGGAGGCCGCCAGGCCCACATCCAGCACCCAGGCGGGCATCGGCAGGATCATCATCACGATCACCGCCATGAGCGCCAGAGCGAGCAGCACGGTGGGCTGGAAGATATCGCGGATGGAAAGCAGCTTCATGGCTCAGGATCCGCCATTGAGGGAAATGATCGCGCCCGCGCCAGAGGAAAGCGGCACAAGCGACCCCCGCCGGGCCGGGACCCCGGATTTCCGCAGCAGCGGGTAGAGGTTGGCGCGCGACGGACGTGCGGCGCTGGCCAGTGTCCCGATGGCGGAAATGGGCTCGGTCGCCACAGCCTTGTGGATGCGGTCGAAGCGAATGCGGTAGCGACGCGCATGGTCGGGGGTCCGGGAATGGTAGGCACCTGCGGCTTCTGACCAGTCTCCCAGCTCGTCGTGCAGACGGGTCAGGAAGGCGGCAGCGTAGCGCGCATTGGCAAGTGGATCGAACATCTGGTCGATCGAATCGAAGGCCGCGCCATGCCATCTGTAATTGATCTGGAAGCAACCTACGTCGAAGCTTTGCGCGCCGCGACCGCGATGGCGCTCGACATAGGCCCGGGCCGCACTGCGGCTGTCGAACCATTTGCCCTTTCCCTCCATGTTCACCGTCCAGGGCCAGGGCGCGAGGGCGCCCGCGCGGCTGCGGCCGGTTTCGGTGCGGGTGAGGGCCAGAAGAATCGCACGCGGAACGCCGGTCTCGCGCGCGACTCGTTCCGCGGCGGCATCGCAGAGCTCGGCCGTTGCGGCCAGCAGCACGGCGGGCAGGTTGAGGAACAGAAGCAGCATCGCAAGTACCGACCGGGCACCAAACGGGGCCGGCATCCGCCAGGAAGGGAATGCGCCCCGAAAGGGCCGAACCGGTTTCTCCGATTGTCGCAAGGACACGACCTCCACCGCGAAAGGGGCGTTCTGCCCGTTCGCAGGCAGTCTAGGGTCGGTGGTCTTACGATTTCGTAAGCGGCGGTGGATATCGGCACAGCCGCCGCCGTGAGGATGGTGCCGGCGCTGCGCGCCCGGCGCCCGCGGCGAAGGGTCTCAGAGTGAGCGTGGTTTCTGTCGGCTCATTCGGCCGCTGGGGGGACGGGATAGGCCGCAAGCAAGCTGCGCAAAGCGTCGCGTGTCTCGGTGCTTCTCGCAATTAGGTCGCGGTTGCGGGCGAGCACCCCCGAAGGCATGCCAGCGGGCGCCTTCGGCGTCGCACCGGAAGAGGCTGCATCTTCTTCGGCCAACTCCGTTTCGGCCGCATTCCTTTGGGCAAGTGCGTCGGTTCCGCGCTTGAGCGCCGCAATCACCGAGGCGGCACCGGCATCCTCCTCTGCAAGGGTCGCCCAATCGCCGCCGAGCCAGGCCTCGCGCCGTGCCAGCGACGCCTCACCTGCCGCTGCAAAGAGCGTGCGGGCGGCGGTATGTTCGCCCAGCATGCTGCGTGCCCGGGCGCGCAGGAGGTTCGCCTCCTCGCCACTGACGCCGAGCAGTTCCACTTCCGCCCTCCGCGGATGCGCCATTCGCAGCGCG
>JAUIBJ010000359.1 GCA_030428025.1 Alphaproteobacteria bacterium | reverse complement strand
TGCTGGAAGAGCTTTGGGACGAGGTCGAGGACATTCTCGACTGACCTCACATTCGCGTGAGAACCATGTTCACACCTATATTACATTCCCTTTTTATTTTGGAAAGCGGACCTATCTGAAGTCCCAGAGGCGTCGATACGGAACATCGGCGTTTCTCTTCACTGTCCCTCGTTCCGCGACTGGCGCCCGGGTTTTTCCCGGGCGCTTTTTTTGTCCGCCGCCAGCCGGTAAGAGGTGTCTCCATGACCGAAGACTATTCCGATTCGCATCTGAAAGACATCCTGACCCGCACCCGGCGGATCGCCGTGGTGGGGGTGTCGCTCAACGAGGTGCGTCCGAGCTACTACGTGGCACGCTATCTGGCCCTGAAGAAATTCGAGGTCTTTCCTGTCAACCCGGTATATGCCGGCAAGACGGCGTTCGGGCGCGAGGTCTGTGCCAGCCTGGGCGAGATCAGGGCGGAGGTGGACATGGTCGACATCTTCCGCCGTCCGGAACATGTGCCTGCCATCGTCGACGAGGCACTGGAGACGTTTCCGAAGCTGCGGACGATCTGGATGCAGATCGGCGTCTGGCACAAGGAGGCGGCGGAAAAGGCAAGGGCGCGGGGCGTCGACGTGGTGATGAACCGCTGCCCCAAGATCGAGTATCAGCGTCTCTTCGGCGAGTTGCGCATGGGCGGGTTCAATACCGGCGTGATCTCGTCGAAACTGTGAAGGGGCAGGGACGTTGCCCCGTCGCGCCGCTGGCGCGTCTCCCTTGGTATTTCCGAACGGAAAGACCCCGGGACGGGGCGCTCGCGCGGTTTCTGGCAGGGATCAGGGCTTCCGGGCGGCTTTCTCGGCCAACCCGGATTGCGACTGGCGTCGGTCCAGTTCCGCCATCACATCTGCCACGCTCACCCCGCGCGCATGCAGCATGACCAGCAGGTGAAAGAGCACGTCCGCCGCTTCGCAGGCAAGGCGGTCGCGGTCACCCTTCACCGCCTCGATCAGGGCCTCAACCGCTTCCTCGCCGAATTTCTCGGCGACCTTCTCGGGGCCTTTGGCCAGAAGCTTGGCGGTCCAGCTCTCGTCGGGCGAGGCCGTGGCGCGGGTGGCGACGATCTGTTCCAGCTCTTCCAGGGTCATGCGCCCAGCCTCATGGGTATGCCGGCCCCGGCCATGTGCGCCTTGGCCTCGGCGATGGAATAGTCGCCGAAATGGAAGATCGAGGCGGCCAGAACCGCGCTTGCGCCGCCCTCGGTCACGCCCTCGACCAGATGGTCGAGATTGCCCACGCCTCCGCTTGCGATGACGGGGATCGACACCGCATCGGAGATGGCGCGGGTGAGGGGAAGGTTGAAGCCTTCGCGGGTGCCGTCGCGATCCATCGAGGTGAGCAGGATCTCGCCCGCACCCTTTGCCTCGACCAGCCTGGCGAACTCGACCGCGTCGATGCCGGTGGGCCGGCGCCCGCCATGGGTGAAGATCTCCCACTTTCCGGGCGATACGGTCTTGGCGTCGATGGCCACGACGATGCACTGGCTGCCGAAGCGCTCTGCCGCCTCGCGCACCACCTCCGGGTTGGCCACGGCGGCGGAATTGAAGCTGACCTTGTCGGCGCCTGCCAGCAGCAGCGCGCGCACATCCTCGGCCGTGCGCACGCCGCCGCCCACGGTAAGCGGGATGTAGCAGGCCTCGGCCGTGCGCCGGACCACATCGTACATCGTGCCGCGGTTCTCGTGCGTGGCGTGGATGTCGAGAAAGCACAGCTCGTCGGCCCCCGCCGCGTCATAGGCCTTTGCCGCATCCACCGGATCGCCCGCGTCGCGCAGGTTGACGAAATTGACGCCCTTGACCACACGGCCATCGGCCACGTCGAGGCAGGGAATGATGCGGGTCTTGAGCATGGGTTTGCCGCCTTGTGGGTATTCACGGGGATGTTTATGGGCAAATCGCCCGACATGCCAGAGGATGGGCGGGAAAGCGTTTCAACTTCCGGGAGGCGAGCATGAAGAAATTGATTGCAGCGGTAGTTCTGGGCGGTGCGCTCTGGACGCAACCGCTCTGGGCGAGCGACGACGACATCGTCAAGGTCAGGGCCGCGGGCGAGGTGTCCGCCGCCATGGACAGGCTGGAAGAGGCGGTGCGCGGGGCCGGTGCCACGGTCTTTGCCCGGGTGGATCATGCCGGCGGGGCCGAGACCGTGGGGATGGAGCTTGCCCCGGCGCAGCTTCTGGTCTTCGGCAACCCCAAGTTGGGCACGCCCGCAATGCAGGACGACCCGCTGGCCGGGCTCTACCTGCCGCTCAAGGTGCTGGTCTACAGCGATGCAGAGGGGCAGGTTTGGATGGCCTATGAGGACCCCCGCGAGATGCTCGACGATCTGGGCGGGATCGACGACGACGCGAGCTATCTGGGCAAGATGTCGGGCGCGCTGAAGGCGCTGACCTCAAAGGCCGCCGGTTTCTGAGCGCCCGCGCCGGACCCCCAGGCGCAGGCGGCGGATGAGCGCATAAAGCCCCCACGCCGCGCCTGAGGCGAAGACGACCGGCCCGAAGACGAGCGGCCCCCAGGCGGCAAGCACCCCCAGCATCGCCGCCGTCCGGCCCATGTCGCGGCCATGCACATCGCAGGGATAGGTGCCCGACTCGTCGATACGGCAGCCATAAAGCACGCCGAAGAGGATCACCGCCACGAAACATCCTGCCCAGAGGACGACCGGCGCCAGGGTCATGACCAGGAAGAAACGGGTGATCCAGCGATGCATGGGGCACAGCCTACGCGGGCGGGGCGGCGCTTGTCACGCGGGCTTTGCGCGGGGGGCGCGGGTGACGCGACGTCGGGCGCGGGATTTTCCACGCCCCTCTCGCCCGGCCGGGCGCGCGGGGCTATCATTCGGGTGATCGAAAAGGGGAGGGCGCTTGCGCCGTGAAACTGAAGGTCAATGGCAAACTCCATGAGGTGGATGTCGAGGACGACATGCCGCTTCTCTGGGTGCTGCGCGACGAATTGGGCATCCGCGGGCCCAAATACGGCTGCGGCATCGCCCAATGCGGTGCCTGCACCGTGCATCTGGACGGGCAGGCGGTGCGCTCCTGTCAGGTCTGGGCTGCCGATGCCGAGGGGGCGGAGGTGCTGACCATCGATACGCCCGACCCGCCCCCGACCCTGCGCGCTGTTCAGGCGGCGTGGATCGCCCATCAGGTGGCGCAATGCGGCTATTGCCAGGCGGGCCAGATCATGCAGGCCGCCGCCCTTCTGGAAGAGATGCCAGAGCCCGACGATGCCGAGATCGACGAAGCCATGCACGGCAATCTCTGTCGCTGCGGCACCTATCCGCGCATCCGCGCGGCCATCCGGGCCGCCGCCCAAGACCTGCGAGGCGCCTGAGCGATGGGACGCGCCCGCAGGATTGCCCGCCGCGCCTTTCTGGTGGGCGCCGTGGCCACGGCCGGCGGCGTGGTGTTCGGCACCTATATGGTGCGCCGACCGCATGACAACCCGCTGAAGGAGGGGCTGGCCGAGGGCGAGGCGGCGCTCACCCCCTACGTGCGGATCGACGCGGAAGGTGTGACGCTGATCACGCCGCGCGCCGACATGGGGCAGGGGGCCTGGCACGTGCAGGCGGCCCTTCTGGCCGAGGAACTGGATGTGGAGCCTGGTGCGGTACGGCTCGACCCCGGCCCGCCGGCGCCCGTCTACTGGAATACCGCCATGGCGGGGGAGGCGGCGGAGTTCCTGATCCCTGCCCAGGGGCTGTTGCAGGACGCCGCCGAAACCGCCATCGGCGCGGGGGCCAAGCTGATGGGGCTGCAGATTACCGGCGGATCCTCCACCGTGCCCGATGCCTTCGTCAAGCTGCGCAGCGCCGGTGCCTCGGCGCGCGAGACGCTGAAGCTGGCCGCCGCCCGTCGCGCAGGGGTGGATGCGGCAGGGCTTTCGACCGAGGACGGCCATGTGATCCTGCCCGATGGCACCCGGCTGCCTTATGCCCTGCTTGCCGCGGATGTTGCGGGGATGGAGGTGGTGCAGGACGTGCCGCTGCGGCCCCGGTCCGCCTGGCGCTTGCTGGGCCGGCCGATGGCCCGCGCCGACATGGAGGCCAAATGCACCGGCGCCCCGATCTATGGTATCGACGCCGAGGTGCCGGGCATGGTGCATGCCACGGTTCGGCTTCACCCCTCGCCGGGCGGCCAGATGGCCGGGTTCGACGCCACCGAGGCGCTGAACATGCGCGGGGTGACGGCGGTGGTGCCGGTCACCGGCGGCGTGGGCGTGGTGGCCGACAATACCTGGCGCGCGTTCCGCGCGGCGGAAGCGGTGGAGATCGACTGGGGCGACGTTCTGATGCCCGCCGAGATGGAGGCGCACTGGGCCGTGCTGGAAACGGCCTTCACCGAGGATGCCCGCGACAGCCGCAAGCGCGACGATGGCGATGTCGAGGCGGCGCTCGCGGACGGCGGGGCGATCGAGGCCGAGTATCGCGCGCCCTATCTCGCCCATGCGCCGCTGGAGCCCGTCAACGCCATCGTGCGGATCGGCAAGGGCACGGCGGAAGTCTGGACCGGCACCCAGATCCCCCGGTTCGTGCAGCAGAACGTGGCGGAAATCGCCGGGGTCGACGCGGAGGACGTGACCGTGCACGCGCTGATGATCGGCGGCAGCTTCGGCCACCGGCTGGAGGATG
>JAUIBJ010000358.1 GCA_030428025.1 Alphaproteobacteria bacterium | reverse complement strand
AGCTGGGCGGTAAAACGCAAGAAAGCACTTGGACTGGACTGATGAACGTAACCCCCGTTTTCGAAACTCCCTATGAGCGCGCCGGGGTCGTCACGCCCGGCCTGCCGATCCTGCCGCACGGAACCGAGCGGCATCCCATTCCCGGTGGCGGCTCGCGGGCGGTGCCCATCCACAAGGGCGACGAGATTTCGCTACTCGACCGCGAGGGGCTACAGTTCGGCGAGATGGTGTTCTTCAAGCCTGACGGCGTATCGGATGCCGGCATGCTGGGCGCCGCCAGCCATGGCAGGCCCGATGGCGTGATTTCGGTTCTGGCGGGCGGCGCGCGCTCGGGCGCCAGGGTGGCAAAGGCGCTGGACGCGGCCGGGTTCGATCTGGGCAAGGGGCAGGCGATCCGCGTCTTCACCGACGGCTCGCGCGCGGGCGACATGGCCACTTTCCATGCGGAATGCGACGGGCTGCTGATCGTCGCCGCCCCCGGCGGGCCGATGGAGCCCGGCGCGCAGAACCCGCCGACCGAGCTGATCCTCTATATCCGCCGCGCCAACCCGGGGCCGGGCAAGGGGGGGCTTGCCCCGCCCGACCCGCTGGCAGACCCGATCCACGACATCAACATCCAGCCCGGCAACGCCATCAGCTACGAGGTGAAGAAGGGCGAATACATCCAGGTGCTCGACGTGCAGGGGCGCGAATGTTCGGACTTCCAGGCCTTTGCGGTGCGCGACCTCGACCGCGGCCTCGAGCGCGAGATCGACCCGACCACCACCCGTGCCCTGATGGGGTCGCTCTATCCAACGCCGGGGATCTTCTCGAAATACTGGACGGTGGATCAACAGCCGCTGGTCGAGATCGTGCAGGACACCTGCGGGCGGCACGACACGTTCGGGCTGGCCTGTACCGCGCGCTATTATGAGGAGTTGGGCTATCCGGGCCATGTGAACTGTTCCGACAACATGAACCGGGATCTTGCCCAGTACAACATTCGCCCGCGTGCGGGCTGGCCCGCGATCAACTTCTTCTTCAACACCATGCTGGACGAGACCAACGCGCTCGGCATGGACGACCCCTGGTCGCGTCCGGGTGATTACGTACTGTTGAAGGCGCTGACCGATCTGGTCTGTATCTCCACCGCCTGTCCCTGCGACGTGGATCAGGCCAACGGGTGGAACCCCACCGACATCCAGGTGCGCACCTACGGGGCGACCGAATCCTTCCGCCGCTCTGTCGGCTATCGCAAATCAGCGGAGTCAGAATTGGAACAGACCAAGGAAACCGGGTTTCATAACTGCTTTGCCCGGCACACACGGGATTTCGTCGAGTATAACGGCTACTGGCTGCCGAACTCGTTCACCAATCTCGGCCCGCTGGCCGAATACTGGGCCTGCCGCGAGAAGGCTGCGATCATGGATCTCAGCCCCTTGCGCAAATACGAGGTGACGGGGCCTGACGCCGAAGAGCTGATGCAGTATTGCGTGACCCGCAATGTCAAGAAACTGGCGGTGGGGCAGCTTGTCTATACCGCCATCTGCTACGAACACGGCGGCATGATCGACGACGGCACGCTGTTCCGGCTGGGAGAGAACAACTTCCGATGGGTCGGCGGCAACGATACCTCCGGCCTGTGGATCCGGGACCAGGCGGTGAAGCTGGGCCTCAATGCCTGGGTGCGCAACTCTACCGATCAGCTGCACAACGTGGCGGTTCAGGGGCCGGCCTCGCGCGACATCCTGAAGGACATCATCTGGACCGCGCCCGACAAACCCACGGTCGAGGAACTGGGCATGTTCCGCTTCACGCCCGCACGGCTCAACGATTTCGACGGAACCTCGGTGGTGCTGGGGCGTGCAGGTTATTCCGGCGAGCTGGGCTACGAGATCTTCTGCCACCCGAAGGATGCCGAAGAGGTGTTCGACACGATCTGGAAGGCGGGCGAGCCGAAGGGGCTGAAGCCGCTGGGCCTTGCCGCGCTCGACATGGTGCGGATCGAGGCCGGGCTGATCTTCGCCGGCTCCGAATTCGACGACCAGACCGACCCGTTCGAGGCCGGAATCGGCTTTACCGTGCCGCTGAAATCGAAGAACGACGATTTCATCGGCCGTGCCGCACTGGAGGAACGCAAGGCCCACCCGCACCGCAAGATGGTGGGGCTCGACGTGGAAAGCGGCGTGGTGCCCAGCCCCGGCGACTGTCTTCGCATCGGCAAGGCGCAGGTGGGCGAGGTGACGAGCGCGATGAAATCGCCGATCCTCGGGAAGGTGATCGCGCTGGCGCGGGTGGACGTGACCCATGCCGAGCCCGGCACCGCCATCGAGATCGGCCAGCTCGACGGGCAGCAGAAGCGGCTGAAGGCCAAGGTCGTGCCCTATCCGCATTTCGACCCGACCAAGGAGCGGGTGAAGGGCAACTACGGCTGACACCCGTCCTCGGGTTTTCGGGACGACACCTGCCCCGCCGCCGGCATTGCGGCGGGGCGCGCGGAAAGAGCGGCATTTCGCCACTGGAACTCGGCGATCCGATTTGGCAAGACTTGGAAAAGGCCTTTTCGGACAAGTAGATGATTTCCCGCACAGTTCCACATTTCACCCGCGTCGTCCGATCCGGGGTGCTCGCGTATATATGTTTCCTGTTGGTCCTGTCCCTCTCCCTGTTTCCGGCCGCGCCGGCGAGTGCGGAGACCGCGCATATCGCGCAGGACACCGGCGGAAAAGCGGCCTTGCGGAAGGGCGCCGACGGAACCTCCGCTATCCGGATCCAGGCCCCGCCGGGCGCCGCCGTCGAACTGATCAGCAGGGCCGGCCCCTACACCAAGGTCCGCTATCGCGGTGTCGAGGGCTGGGTCAGGAGCGACCTGCTGGTCGGCAACTCGCGGCAACGTCACGGGGCCGCGCTGGAACTGTCCTACCGGGACGAGGCGAGCGAAAGGATCGTCGTGGCTCCGGCGGCAAGCTTTCGCGGCTGCCATGCCAACGAGCGGAGCGTGATGGACATCCAGTATTGCCTGAACCGGATCAGCGGGTTCGATGTGGGCAAGGTGGACGGGGTCATGGGCCCCAGGACGCGCCGAGAGATCGCACGCTTCTTCAAGAGTGTCGGGCTCGATGCCGACGCCTTCAGCTCCGCCTGCCAGCGGGAGCTTGTCTGCGTGGCGGCCGGCACGCGCACACCCCCCGAAGGCGAAACCGAAGCTTTTCGCGCGGTGCTGGAAGAGGCTCTTGCGCCCACAGAGCTGGTCGCGCAGTGGCGCGAGGCCGACAGGGCCTTTGCCAGCCGCGACTGCGAGGCGCTGGAGGCCCTGCCGTCAGAGGTTCTGCGCGACCTAACCGCCGACGCCTGCCATGCGGCCCGCCATGCCGAGAAAGAGGCCGCGCGGGCGGCGCGCCTGTTACGCGAACGCGACTGCGACGCGCTGGAACGGATCGCCGAGGAGCACCGCGGCGGGGTGTCGGTGCGTGAATGCCGCGCCCTGCACGCCCGGGAGACGGCACAGCAGGAATTCGAAACCGCGCTGGAAGCGCTTGACTGCGCCCGGGCTGCCGAACTGGCCGATCTTCTCGGTGCGCAGAAGAGCCGGGTGGCGGACTGCCGAGAAACCGTTCAGCGCCGGCAATACGAACAGGCCTTGGCGGCGGCCGTGGCGGGCGCGGATTGCGAGGCCATCGGCATGTTCGAGGGGCGGCTCGGCCGGACCGGCGGTGCCGAGGCCTGCCGGTTCGACAAGGCCATGGCCGCCGGCACCCCGGCGGCGCTGATCGCGGCGGCCGACGGCTATGCCGAGGCCGAGGATCATGACCGGGCCGAGGCGCTCTATCGGCAGGTGATCGAGAGGTTCCCCGGGGATGCGCTGGCCGCCCGCGCCCTTGCCCGGCTCGAGGACCGCAAAGCCGAGGAACGGCGCGTGGCGTCCGAGGATCTGTATCGCAGGCTGGGTCGGCAGGGCGTCAACACCACGTCAAAGAGCGTCATGTCCGGCTCGCGCGATGCGCGGGTGAAAAAGGGGCTGACCTATCTGGGCTATTTCGATCACGGGCAAGGTGGCACGTCCCGCGAAAGGCTTCGCGAGGCCCTGCGCCTGTTCCAGAACGAGTTCGGCTTTCCCCGCAGCAGCCGCGCGAGCGACGCGCAGTTGCGGCTGATGTCGGCGCTGATCGACCGTCTGGATCTGCGGCGGAGCATCCACGATCTGCCCGAGGCGCCCTATCGCGGCAATGTCGGCAGACGGCATGACACATTGATCCAGACCTGCCGGTTGTCGCGCAAGGCGACATTCGGAACCGATCGCGAAGACAGCTCGGAATGCGGCTACGTGAATGCGGCCGGAGACTGGGTAATCCCGCCGGTCTTCGCCACGGCCGAGCCGTTCGAGGGCGATCTGGCGATCGTGAAAAGCTATGACGAGCCCCTGAAACACGACTGGCTGATCGACCGGTCCGGGGTGTTGCTCGACCCCGCCGGCATGCGATGGATCGATCGGTCGCGTCATGGCAACGGGTTCCGCGCCTGCCCCGAGAAGAACCGGTGCGGGTTTCTGCGCCCCGACGGGACGACATGGCTTTACGAGCCGCGGTTCGCCGATATCCGCGATATCGCGAAGGATGTCTTCCTGATCAGAGAGGGCGAGGACGTCCGGCTCGAGGATCGCGGCAAGGGGCTTGTCCTGGCCGGCCCGCATGTGATGATGCA
>JAUIBJ010000357.1 GCA_030428025.1 Alphaproteobacteria bacterium | reverse complement strand
GGCTGGAGCGGCGCGGCGATGTCTGGCTGGGCGTGTCGCTGGTGGCGCCGCATGTGCGCTATCCCGACCACACCCACCCGCCGGAGGAGACCTATCTGGTGATGAGCGAGGGCGAGTTCCGCCACGGCGACAGCGGCTGGTTCGCGCCGGGCGTGGGTGGGACGTTCTACAACGAGCCAGGGATTTCCCACGCCATGCGCACGGGAGAGGCACCGCTCTTCGCGTTCTGGGCACTGTGGAGCGGTCAAGCTTAGGTGCCATACGGAAGCGTAGGGTGGGTCAACCCACCGCATCGCGCGATGGTGGGTTGAAAACCCATCCTACGACGAGGACAGACCCAGCCCCTCGAGAGCCCGGCCTGTCTCGGCTTCCCATCTGGCCCGCAGCTCGGAGTTGGTGGTGTGGCGCAGGCCCATGGCTTTCAAGGCATCGAACTTCTGCGAGGTGGTCGTACCGAAGGAAGAGGCGACGCGGGGCCACCAATAGTCGACGGAGGCCTGCAGCCTCGCCTTGTCTTCGGTTTCCAGCAGCCGTTCCACCCCTTCCAGCGCCAGCGCGGCGTGGTGTTCCTCAACCGGCAGGATGGCGCGGAAGGCTTCCGACAGGGGCTGGTAGGAGACCCGTTTCAGCTCGCCAAGTTGCACCACCACGGCGCGGCCCATCAGCAAGTTCATCACCACCGCGTCGGCCCAGCCATGAATGGGATAGTTCAGCACCGAAAGCCGCATGTCATGCTCGCCCCGACTGGTGCCGATATCGGCATCTCGGTCCAACCGCGCCGTCCATGGGTGGTGGTTGGCGTAGCGGTCCGTGTCGGCGCCGAATTCGCCCATGATGCGCAGCACGCGGTCGGCGTTGTCGGTCTTTTCCAGCACGATCCGGGCCGCGGCGATACGTTCCTTGATGCCGGGGCCTGCGTTGATCAGGTCGGCGAAGCCTGCCGCTCCGGCCAATGAGCTGTCGACGAAGCTGGCCATCATCTTCAGCAGTTCGGCGCGGTAGCGTGGGGGCACATTGGACGGGCTCGTCAGCTTGCCGCCCTGCGCGAGGTAGTCCGAAAGGGGCATGTCGTCGGCCATTGGCGGGCCTCCCTTACTGGTCGTAATCGACGGTAACGCGGTCGGTGACGGCGTAGGACTGGCAGGAGAGGACATAGCCCTTTTCCACCTCGTAATCCTCCAGCGCGTGGTTGGCGATCATCTCGACCTCGCCCTCGATCACCCGGCAGCGGCAGGTCGAGCAGACCCCGGCCTTGCAGGCGAAGGGCGCGTCGAGATCGTTGGCGAGCGCGGCTTCGAGGATGCTCTGGTTCTTCTCGGCGGTGACGGTGCGCGTGGCGCCGTCGAGCGTGACGGCGAGGGTCGTCTCGGCGCCCCCCCGGGCGGCGGATTGGGGCAAGGTCTTGCGTTTCAGCCGGCCCGGCTGAGCGGAGGCGAAAAGCTCGAACTTGATCTGCCCATCGTCGAGCCCGGCCTTGCGCAGCGCACTGGCGATACCCAGCATCATCGGTTCGGGCCCGCAGATGAAGGCGGTGTCGACCGAGGCGGCGTCGATCCAGCCGCTGTCGCACAGCTGTGCGCATTTCTCCTCGGTCACCAGCCCGGTGAAAAGGTCGATCTCCTGCGCGTCGGTTTCCAGCACATGGATCACGTTGAAGCGGCCCAGATAGCTGTTTTTCAGATCCTCCAGCTCTTCGCGGAACATGATCGTGTTCACGCCCTTGTTGGCGTAGACCAGCGAAAAGGTCGCGTGCGGTTCGCGCGCGAGTGTTGTCTTGAGGATCGACAGAACCGGCGTGATGCCCGAGCCGCCGGCGAAACCAAGATAGTGCTTGCGGTTGGCCGGATCGAGCGGAGTGAAGAACCCGCCCATCGGCGGCATGGCCTGCAGCACCTCGCCAACCTGCAAGTCCTCGTTGGCCCAGGTAGAAAAAGCGCCGCCCTCGACCCGCTTGATGCCCACCTGCAGAACCCCGTCATCCTTGCCGGCGCAGATCGAGTAGGAGCGGCGCAGCTCCTCGCCGTCGAATTCGCGCCGGAAGGTCAGGTACTGGCCCTGGATGAAGTCGAATTCCGCATCGGCGCCGTTCAGGGGCTTCAGGGTGACCACCACCGCATCGCGGATCGTCTTGCGGATATCGGTGACTTCGAGATCGTGGAAGCGGGACAACGGCAACCTCTCAGATGCACTTGAAATAGTCGAAAGGCTCCAGGCAGTCGCGGCAGCGCCACTGGGCCTTGCAGGGGGTCGAGCCGAACTGGCTGAGGCGTTCGAGGTTGTCGCTGCCGCAGCGGGGGCATGCCTTGGGCCCGCCCGCCGGTTGCGGGGGCGCGATGCCGTAGGTTTCGAGCTTTTTGCGGCCCTCGTCGGACATCCAGTCGGTTGTCCAGGCGGGGCTGAGCTGGCGCTTGAGGTCCAGCTTGTCGATGCCGTGGCTGCGCAGGGCGGTCTCGATTTCCATGTTGATCAGCGAGGTGGCCGGACAGCCGGAATAGGTGGGCGTCACGGTGACGGTGAGCGTGTCGCCCAGCCATTCCACATCGCGGACGATCCCCAGATCTGTGAGCGAGATCGCCGGGATTTCCGGGTCGGGGATTTCGCCCAGCCATTCCCAGACCTGATCGGTGCTCGGCCGGTTCATGGCGGCTACCATGTGTTGCCCGGGTAGGCGCGCTGAAGCCACTGCATCTGGGTCAGGATGTGGCCCAGATGCTCGGTATGCATCTCGCCATTGCGGCCGCCGTGATGGGTGAAGCGGTCTTCGGGCAGGGTGAGGGTGGCCTTGGCCATGACCCGGTCTAGGAAATCGTCGTATTCGGCGCGCAGGCTGGCCGGGTCGGGGGCGATGCCGGCGGCGGCGATGGCGGCATCGCCTGCGTCGGAGAGGAAAAACTCGCCGACATAGGGGTAGAGGTAGTCGAGCGCGGCCTGCATGCGGGTGTGGCTTTCCTCGGTGCCGTCGCCGAGGCCCACGACCGTATCTGCGGAGCGTTCGACGTGGTAGGAAATTTCCTTTGCTGCCTTCTCGGCGATCTCGGCGACGCGGGTGTCGGAGGACGTGGCGAGGCGGGGCATCAGGATCGACGACCAAGCGTCGAAGAGGAACTGGCGCATGAGGGTTTGGCCGAAATCGCCGTTGGGCAGTTCCACCAGAAGCACGTTTCGGAAATCCCACGCGTCGCGCAGGAAGGCCAGATCGTCTGCGGTCTTGCCCTCACCTTGCACCTCGGCTGCGTAGCCGAGCCAGAGCTGGGTCTGGCCGATCAGGTCGAGCGCGGTGTTGGCGAGCGCGATATCCTCTTCCAGCACGGGCGCATGGCCGCACCATTCCGACACGCGATGGCCGAGGATGAGGGTATTGTCCCCCATCCGGAGCAGGAATTCCGTGAGTGTGGTCCTGTCCTGCTTGGCCATCACATGTGCCCCACATCGTCGGGGATGTCGAAGAAACTCGGGTGGCGGTAGATCTTGCTTTCCGAGGGTTCGAAAAGCGGGCCCTTCTCGCCAGGGGCAGTCGCGGTGATGTGGCGGCTTTCCACCACCCAGATCGAGACGCCCTCGTTGCGGCGGGTGTAGACGTCACGCGCGTTCTTGATCGCCATTTCGGCGTCTGGCGCATGCAGCGAGCCCACATGGCGGTGGTTCAGGCCGTGCTGGCCACGGATGAACACCTCCCACAGGGGCCATTCGTGACGGGTGGATTTGCCCTTGCCCTCGCTGGCGGGCAATTCACCGGGGGTGACGGAACTCATGTGCGCGGTCTCCTATTCCGCCGCGTGTTTGCGGGCGGCGTTCTTGCGGGCATGCGCGAGCAGGCCGTCGCGCACCCATTTGCCTTCGTCCCAAGCTTTCTGGCGCGCGGCCATGCGTTCGGCATTGCAGGGGCCGTTGCCCTTTAGCACGTTGAAGAACTCCTCCCAGTCGGGCTGGGAAAAGTCGTAATGGCCGCGTTCCTCGTTCCACTTGAGGGTTTCGTCCGGAATGGTCAGGCTAAGATATTCTGCCTGCGGCACCGTCTGGTCGACGAATTTCTGGCGCAGCTCGTCATTGGTGTTGATCTTGATCTTCCACGCCATCGACTGCGCCGAGTGGACGCTTTCGGCGTCGGACGGCCCGAACATCATCAGCGAGGGATACCAGAAGCGGTTCAGCGCGTCCTGCGCCATGCGCTTCTGCGCCTCGGAGCCTTGCGCCATCTTCATCATGATGTCGTAGCCCTGCCGCTGGTGAAAGCTCTCTTCCTTGCAGATGCGGATCATGGCGCGGGAATAGGGGCCGTAGGAGGTGCGCTGCAGCGGCACCTGGTTCATGATCGCGGCGCCGTCGACCAGCCAGCCCACCGCGCCGATATCGGCCCAGGTAAGCGTGGGGTAGTTGAAGATCGAGGAATATTTCATCTTCCCCGACAGAAGCTGTTCGGTCATGTCGTCGCGCGAGACGCCCAGTGTTTCGGCGGCGGCATAGAGATAGAGCCCGTGGCCGGCCTCGTCCTGCACCTTGGCCAGAAGGATCATCTTGCGCTCCAGCGTGGGGGCGCGGGTGATCCAGTTGCCTTCGGGCAATTGGCCGACGATTTCGGAATGGGCGTGCTGGCCGATCTGGCGCACAAGGGTCTTGCGATAGCCATCGGGCATCCAGTCGCGCGGCTCGATCTTGATATCTGCATCGACCCGATCCTGA
>JAUIBJ010000356.1 GCA_030428025.1 Alphaproteobacteria bacterium | reverse complement strand
CGAAACCCATCGCCGGCAAGAAGAAGTAAGGGAGGGCTCGGATAATGGCACGTGATACCCGCCGCGCCGCCCGCGGCAAGAAGAAGGTCTCGAAGAACATCGCCACCGGCGTGGCGCATGTGAACAGTTCCTTCAACAATACCAAGATCCTGATCTCCGACGTGCAAGGCAACGCGATTGCCTGGTCGTCGGCCGGCACAATGGGCTTCAAGGGCTCGCGTAAGTCGACCCCCTACGCCGCGCAGATGGCCGCAGAGGATGCCGGCCGCAAGGCGCAGGAACACGGCATGCGGACCCTTGAGGTCGAGGTTCAGGGCCCCGGCTCGGGCCGCGAAAGCGCCCTGCGCGCGCTGGCCGCGGTCGGTTTCAACATCACCTCGATCCGCGATGTGACGCCGATTGCCCATAACGGCTGCCGGCCGCCCAAGCGCCGCCGGGTCTGAGATCCGCACCTTACTCGGTGGGGCCGCGTGGTTTTTCACGGCCCCATTCCGTCATTTTGAACCTCGGGCGTTTGCGACCTTCGGACATGGGGTCGGAAACAGGAATGGAGGCACCGCATGATCCATAAGAATTGGGCAGAACTTATCAAGCCGACGCAGCTGGAGGTCAAGCCGGGCAATGACCCGATGCGCCAAGCCACCGTGGTGGCCGAGCCTCTGGAACGCGGCTTCGGCCTGACGCTGGGCAACGCCTTGCGGCGTGTGCTGCTGTCGTCGCTGCAGGGCGCCGCGATCACCAGCGTACAGATCGACAACGTTCTGCATGAATTTTCGTCCGTCGCCGGCGTGCGCGAGGATGTAACCGACATCGTCCTCAATCTCAAGGGCGTGGCGCTGCGAATGGATGTGGAAGGGCCCAAGCGGCTGTCGATCTCGGCCAAGGGGCCGGGCGTCGTCACCGCCGGCGATATCTCCGACAGCGCAGGCATCGAGATCCTGAACAAGGATCACGTGATCTGTCACCTCGACGAGGGCGCCGACCTGTTCATGGAACTTACCGTGAACCAGGGCAAGGGTTATGTCGCCGCCGACAAGAACAAGCCGGAAGACGCGCCCATCGGCCTGATCCCGGTCGATGCGATCTATTCGCCGGTGGTAAAGGTCAGCTATGATGTGCAGCCCACCCGCGAGGGCCAGGTGCTGGATTATGACAAGCTGACCATGAAGGTCGATACCGACGGCTCGGTCACGCCGGACGACGCGGTGGCCTATGCCGCCCGCATCCTGCAGGACCAGCTGTCGATCTTCGTCAACTTCGAGGAACCCGAATCCGCCGGTCGCCAGGACGAGGATGACGGGCTGGAGTTCAACCCGCTGCTGCTGAAGAAGGTGGACGAGCTGGAACTGTCGGTCCGCTCGGCCAACTGCCTGAAGAACGACAACATCGTCTATATCGGCGACCTGATCCAGAAGACCGAAGCCGAGATGCTGCGCACCCCGAACTTCGGCCGGAAGTCGCTGAACGAGATCAAGGAAGTGCTCTCGGGCATGGGCCTGCATCTGGGCATGGATGTCGAGGACTGGCCGCCGGACAATATCGAGGATCTGGCGAAGAAGTTCGAAGACCAGTTTTAAGACGGCCTTTCGGCGAGTTGCCCGGTCGGGCAATTCGCCTTTCGGCCAACGGCGGTTTCGATAAACGAAACCGCCTCGGGCAATCCCGCCCCAAGGAGAGCCGGTGACACGCATCGCCGGTCGGACAAAGCAAAACCGCCCGTAGAGGGCAAAATGGAGTAAGAAACATGCGTCACGCACGAGGCTACCGCCGCCTGAACCGCACCCACGAGCACCGCAAGGCGCTCTGGGCGAACATGGCCGGCTCGCTCATCGAACACGAACAGATCAAGACCACCCTGCCCAAGGCCAAGGAACTGCGCCGGGTGGTGGAAAAGCTCATCACGCTGGGCAAGCGCGGTGACATGCATGCCCGCCGACAGGCTGCGGCCCAGCTCAAGCAGGACATGCACGTGGCCAAGCTCTTCGACGTGCTGGGCCCGCGCTACAAGGATCGCCAAGGCGGTTATGTGCGCGTGCTTAAGGCCGGGTTCCGTTATGGCGACATGGCGCCGATGGCGATCATCGAACTGGTCGACCGCGACCTCGACGCCAAGGGCCGCGCCGACAAGGAGCGCGTCGCCGCCGAGGATGCCGAAGAAGAATGAGAAACCGCCCGACCCGGGCCGTTTCAGCCCCCGCCGGTGCCGCCGGCGGGGGTTTTCTTTGTCTTGTTCCGGGGGGCGAAGTGACTAATCTGCGCCGGTCACCCCGGTCCTGAAAGACGCCCATGCTCGACCCGACCCTCCCCGATGCCTTCACCGGGCCCTCCGCCTGGGTTGGTACAGAATTGCAGAAGACGCCTGAGGCGTGGCTATACCACCTGAGCGCCGACGACATCGCGGATCTGGAGGTTGCCGCGCGACACTACCTGTCACTCGGCCGCGATATTGGCGAGATCGCGCAGGCCGATTTCCCTCTCGGCCACTTTGCCGAACATCTTGAAGACCTGTCCGAAACGCTGCTCCGCGGGATCGGGATGGAGGTGCTGCGCGGGCTGCCGGTGGAGCGCTACAGCCAGGAGATGGCGGCGACCATCTTCTGCGGTATCGGCGCGCATCTGGGCTCTGCCCGGTCGCAGAACGCCGCGGGCCACATTCTGGGGCATGTGCGCAACGTGGGCGCCGACCCCGACGACACCAATACCCGCATCTACCAGACCAACGCGCGCCAGACCTTCCATACCGACAGCGCCGACGTGGTGGGTCTTCTGTGCCTCAGGGAGGCGAAGGAGGGGGGCGACTCGCTGCTGGTCAGCGCCGAGACGCTCTATAACCGCATGCGCGCCGCGCGGCCCGACCTGCTGGAGCGGCTCTTCGACCCCATCGCCACCGACCGGCGCGGCGAGGTGCCGGAGGGGATGAAGCCCTATATGGAAATCCCGGTGCTCAGCTGGCACGAAGGCCATCTGACGGTGTTCTACCAACGCCAGTATATCGACAGTGCCCAGCGGTTCGAGGGCGCGATGCGGCTGACCGAGTCGCATGTCGCCGCGCTCGACCTCTTCGATGCGCTGGCCAACGACCCCGAACTGCATATCCGGATGCGCCTCGAGCCCGGCGACATGCAATTTGTCTACAACCATTCGCAGCTTCATGATCGTACCGGCTTTACCGACTGGCCCGAGCCCGGGCGGCGGCGGCATCTGTTGCGGCTTTGGCTGTCGATGCCCGGGGACCGGCCCCTGCCGCCGGCTTTCGCCGAACGCTACGGCTCCATCGAAATCGGCAATCGCGGCGGCATCGTCACGCCCAAGACGCGGCTGCACGCCCCGCTCGACTGACCCCGGCGCTTGCATTCCGTCCCCGGGGCCAGCATATCAGGCGCATAAGCGGCGGAACCGGGGGGTGTCATGCGCTGGACGCTTCTGCTTTTTCTGATCTTGTCGGGCCTTCCCGCCACGGCCGAGATGCAGGTGCCGTCGAGCCAGGCGGAAATTCAGACGGGCTTCGTGCCGGTGGTGAAGAAGGCCGCGCCGGCGGTGGCCAATATCTATGCCCGCCGGGTGGTCAACATCCGCAGCCCTTTCAGCAACGATCCCTTCTTTCAGGATCTCTTCCGCGACTTCGGCACCCAGCGTCAGCGGGTTCAGAACTCTCTGGGCTCCGGTGTGATCCTCGGCGATGACGGAATCGTGGTGTCGAACTACCATGTGGTGGGCGAGGCGACCGATATCCGCGTGGTGCTGAACGACCGACGGGAGTTTTCGGCGCGCGTGCTGTTGTCGGACGAGGAAAGCGACCTGGCGATCCTGCAGCTTGACGGCGCCCACGACATGCCGGCGCTGGAACTGCGCGACAGCGACACCGTGCAGGTGGGCGAGCTGGTTCTTGCCATCGGCAACCCGTTCGGCGTGGGCCAGACGGTTTCGAGCGGCATCGTGTCGGGGCTGGCGCGCTCGGGAACGGCCACAGGCAATGCACGGGGCTATTTCATCCAGACGGACGCACCGATCAATCCGGGCAATTCGGGCGGGGCATTGGTGGACGTGAACGGCAGGCTCATCGGCATCAACACCGCCATCCTCAGCCGCTCGGGCGGGTCGAACGGGATCGGATTTGCCATCCCCTCGGCGCTGGTGGCGCAGTTCGTGCGTCAGGCCCGGGCGGGCCACAGCCATTTCCAGCGACCCTGGGCCGGCATCGACGGCCAGACGGTGACGGCCGACATGGCCGAGGGCTTGGGGCTCGACCGGCCGGGGGGGGTGGTGATCCTGCAACTGCATCCGCAAAGCGGCTTTCTCGACGCGGGATTTCAGCCGGGCGACGTGATCACTGCCGTGGACGGCCAGCCGGTCAATACCCCGGCCGAGATGCTCTTTCGCATGTCGGTGACGGGGATCGGTACCGAGGCGAAGATCACGCATGTCCGGCAGGGCAGCGCCAGCGACGTAATGGTCCGGCTGATCGCGGCGCCCGACAATCCGGCGCGCGGACAGCTTGTGACGGGCCCGCAATCGCCTCTTCCGGGGATGACGCTCTCGACGGTCAATCCAGCGGTCATCGCCGAGCACGATCTGCCACTGAGCGCACGCGGCGTGGTGGTGGACGACCCTGGCCAGTTGGGCCTGCGCGCGGGGTTCCGCGCCGGCGACGTGCTGCGGTTGGTCAACGACGTGCCGGTG
>JAUIBJ010000355.1 GCA_030428025.1 Alphaproteobacteria bacterium | reverse complement strand
CTGTCGCCTCTGGGCCCAGATGCAGCACGGCGCGGCCGGGACCGAGGATATCGGCAATGGATCTTAGCTCGCGCTCGGTGCCCGGGAGCGGGCTCAGCGCGCGGATCGCCGCCACATCGCCAAGGCCGCGGCTGAAAAAGCCCGAGACCCCGCGCGAGGCGATCTCGACCGGGGCCGCGCTTGTTCCCAGCACGGGGTTGCCGAACCCCACGAAACGGCCCGACGAGGCCGTTGCACGCGCGCCCTCCTGCCGGATCGCCGCAAGGCTCGACACCGCCGGCAGCGTCGTCGTCGCAAGATCCCGCACCAGCCAGGCGGTATCGCGCAGCGCTGCGGCATCGTCGTCCTCTCCCATCGGCGGGGCGGTGACCAAGACCGAGAAGGGCAAACTGGTCAGCGGACCGTCGACCACGACATAAAGATGATCGATGCCGGCCAGCGGCCCTTCGAAAGGGGCCAGCAGGGCGCGGTAAAGCTCATGCGCCAGGGCGCGGTCGAAAACCGGCAGATGCACCCGCTCCTGCCCGCCCAGCGCCATCGCGCCGCGGGAAGGCGCGGTGGGGTCGAGCGCGCGGCGCAGCCCGCGCACGCCCGTGTCAAGCTCCTGCCGGCCGATCTCGGCCCGGCTCCACCAGGCGCCCTCGCCCGTGACCAGCCAGACATAGCTCGCCTTCCGGCTGGTCAGGATGGTGACCAGCCCCTCGCCGGGCCGCAAATGCCGCCGCAACGCACCGAATCCCAGTGGCCGGGGGTTGGCGATTTCGGCATAGCGCGGAAAATCCCGGGCCAGACGCGCGTCGATGCCGGCGATCTCGGATTTCAACCTTGTCAATTGGCCCTCGATCTCGCGCACCGCCTGCGCGCCCTTTTCGGCGGCATCGGCGCGAGCCCCCATGAGCGCATCGAAGCGATCGTCAAGCTCCTGCCGTTCGCGGATGGCCCGGGCCAGTTCCCCCTCGCCCGCCGCCGCGCGCGCGCCCACCTGGGCCACCGCGCGCGCAGCCTCCGAGGCCATGACCCACTGTGCCCCCTCGAAGGCCCGTTCCGCCTCTGCCCCAGCCATCACCGCCGCCCCCTGTGCCCGCGCGGCCGAGAGCCCGGAACACAACAGAAGACAGATCAGGACGCCGGAAATGGAACGAAGCATGCAAGGTCCGTGAGACAGTCAATCACTGCCACGTTAGCAGACGCACCGCGCGCTTCGGAAGCGTTCTTTCGGGCGGCGGCGTCGCATCCGCCGCAAACCGCCCCGATGCGCCCCGACCCTGGAACCGAGCTTGCCGACCACCGTGCCGCGACCAAGTTGAGGCCACCGGCAAGGTGCGGCTGGCGTCGAACGGCGATTACCGCCATCTTGACAGGAAGAAGCGGAGGGACTCGGAAGGCCTTCTGAACCCCGGCAAGTCGATTGTCCGGGGCGAGGTCACGCCCCTCTCGCCAGAGTAGATCGAAGTCAGGGCAAACCACTGAGGATCACCAGGATGCCAAGCTTTCACACAATCCCGCTCGCCCCTCATTTCGGCGTCGAGGTCACTGGCCTTGCGCTTTCGGACCTGAGTGCCGAACACCTTTTTCCCGAAATCCGTGCCCTGTTCGAAGAACATTCCGCTCTTCTCTTTCGAGCGCAGGATCTGCGGGACGACAAGCATATAGAACTGGCGCGCCTGTTTGGTCCTATCGAGGACCGATATGCCGACGAGCGCAAGCCTGGCGAGCCCTTCACGATTCCCAAGGTGTCGAACGTGCGGGAGGACGGAACCACCACCGATGAGATGGACCTTCACACGCTGAACCTTAAATCGAATTTCCTGTGGCATTCCGACAGCACATTCCTGCCCGTGCCGGCGCTGGTGAACGTGATCACCGCGCGGGTGGTGCCCTCTCGGGGCGGTGCGACCGAACTGGCCTCGACCCGCGCGGCCTGGGCGGCGATGCCCGAGAGGCTGAAGGCCAAGGTGCGCGGCCGCGGCCTCTGGCACCGCTACAGCCATTCGCGGCGCAAGATTTCACCCGAACTGGCCGAGCTGCCGATGTTCAACAAATGGCCCGACCAGCACTGGCAGGCCGTCTGGCAGAACCCCGTCAACGGTCGCGAGGCGCTTTATATCGCCAGCCATGCCTTCCTGATCGACGGCTACGACGAGGCCGAGAGCCAGAAGATCCTCGACGAACTGATGGCGTTCTGCACCCGGCCGGAATTCGTCTATTCGCACCGCTGGCAGGTGGGCGATGTGCTTTTGTGGGACCAGCGCGCGGTGCTGCACCGGGGCACCCCCTGGCCCTACGACGAGCCGCGCACTCTGTCGAGCATCTGCGCGAGCGTCACCGAGGCCGACGGCATCGAGCGCATGCGGCTGCCCGCCTGAGCCGCGGCAGGTCCTGTCTCAGGGCGCAAGGTCCGGCCCCCGGGCCCCGTGGCCATCCCCCGGACGGGCCCGGAGCGCAGCAAGCATCTCGTCGAGATCGGCGCATGGCACGGCCCCGGCCGCGCGGATCTGGGGGGTCACGTCCGCAGGCAGGTCGGAATTGGAATTGCGGGGGATCTCGTTCAGCTTGCCGCCGATCAGGACGGGCATGTCGAGGCCCTGCCGCTTCAGCTCGGCCATGACCGCCCGGGTATAGCCGAGCGCGATGCCGTTATAGGTGCTGATCGCGATCACGTCCGCCTGCGCCTCGCAGGCCCGCTGTACCAGCACCTCGGCGTCAAGCGCGACGCCCGCCTCGATCACCTGTGCGCCAAGCCCCTCCAGCGCCCGGCCGACCAGATAGGCGCCGTGCTCGTGCACATCGGTGGTGCCAAGGACCACGCGCAGATCACAGGCCCCATCCCGCGGCTGCCTGCGCGCCACCCACTCCGCCGCCATCCGGTCCAGCTCCTCGGCCCAGTCGGCGGGCACCAGCGGCGTCCGGCGCCCGGACCCTTCCGCGCCCTGCCCCCAAAACGCCTCCATCCGTTTCGCGCCCATCCGGCGGATCGCGAGCATGAGCGCGGCGGGGTCGTGCGTATCGACGCCGCGCTCTCGCAACCCGGCAAGCGCGGTTTCGGCGAACCGCCGCCCGCCCAGCACCAGCCGGTCGGCAATGGCGTCAATCTTGCTACGGTCGACCAGCGCCGCGTGGCCGGCTGCATGCTCGCTCAGCCGGGCGGCGAAGGTCTGGGCATCGAGGATCTCGTCGATGTCGGGAATGCGCAGGTTTTCGGTCACCGGCACGGGGTTCACCGCGTGGCCGGTATGGGCCTGAAACAAGGCACCGATATCCGCCAGCAGGTAGTTGGCGAGGCTGGCATAATTCGCAGCCGGCGTGCCGCGATAGGCGACTGTATTGCCGAACAGCATCGTGCCTGGCGTGTCGATCTCGCGCGCCAGAGCCGCGTGAAAGGCCGCCCGCGTCAGCGGCGACGAGAAATGATGCCCGAAACAGAACGAGGCCCGGGCGCCGATCAGATCCTCGACGATGTGCTTTTCGATCAGCATCATCCCGAAGGCGCTGGTCATGTCGAGGAAAAGTCCGGCGAAACCGTCGTCCAGATTGGAATGAACCAGGATCTCGGCCTCCTGCGCCGCTATCAGGCCAAGGGCCGTGACGGTGGCTTCGGTGGTGGCGACATCGTCATCCCAGTAGGGCAGGCGGAAGGTGAAATACTGGCCGAGATTGCCAATCGAAGTGGCGCCCGCGGCGATGGCTGCCTGGGTGTTCGACAGAGCGCCGGGCAGTCCCAGCATGAAATCTCCGAAATGCGCGGCGGCGGGGCTCGCATGGGTGATCCGGGCGAAATCCTCAGGGCCGGTCAGCACGATGCCGGTGCCGCGACCCGCCTCCTTGCGCCGCTCGGGCGGATAGCCCATCGACCAGTCGAGCGTGATGCCGAACCGGTCGATCCGCACGTCGCGCTTGCGTGCGGCCTCGTGCAATTGCGCCATGGCCCCGACGGTGCGGTCGATGCTGCGAAAGCCGATATGGGCATGCTGCATGATCCGGCCCGCCTCGGCCTCGCGGCGCTTGTACTGGGCTTCCGAGGCCACGCCTTCGGCCTCCATGAACAGGCTGCGGCCCAGCGTCCAGTCGCGGGCCATTCGCCGGCCCTCTTCAAGAAGCCCGGCACCGGGCCGCATTCCGGGGGCGGTCAGCTGCGGGTGGCGCGTCATCTGGCGTCTCCGTTGTTCGGGCGGAACGGGCCACCGGCCGGACGAGAGGGTGGAAACCGGGCCGGAAAAATCCTATCAGCTTGGGCGCGGCAGACAAGTTGCGGCGGCGAGGCGATGGAAAGGCGGGCAAAGAGATGAGACTTGGCGTGATCGGCGTGGGGCACCTCGCGACATCGCTGCTGAAGGGGCTTCTGCGCGCCGGGCATGCGCCTGAGGGCATCCGGCTCTCTCCGCGCGGCCATGGGCCGGAACTGGCCGCGGAGCACGGGTTCGCTCTTGCCGCCGACAATCCCGCGCTGGTGGCCGATTGCGACATGGTGCTGCTGGCGGTGCGGCCGGCCGATGCGGTCGATGCGGTGCGGGGCCTGCCCTGGCGCGCAGACCATATCCTCGTCTCGGCCTGCGCCGGGGTCACGATCGCCCGCCTGGCCGAAGGCGCCGGACCGGCGCTGATCGTCCGCATCATGCCCATCACCGCCTCGGAACTGGGCGCCAGCCCCACGACCGTCTTCCCGATGCGACCGGAGTTGCGGCCCC